>CAMLNW010000104.1 GCA_946481495.1 uncultured Actinomycetes bacterium | reverse complement strand
AAGAAGCGGTCGGGAGTGACACGTAGCTCAGGGATCGAATCGCCGACGTCCACCTCAGACCCCTCGCACGATGTTGGTCCAGGTGGCGCGCACGACTTCCGCACCCTCCTGGTTAGTCGAGACCGACTCGAAGACGTAAAAGCCCTTGCCGTCCTTCTCGAAGATGTCCTTGCACTCAGCGACGGTGCTGATCGTGTCGCCGGAGCAGACCGGCTCGCCCCAGACGAACTCCTGGCCGCCGTGGACCATCAGCGCGAAGTTGATCCCGACCTCGGGGTCGAGGATCGCCGGCCCCATCGCGCCAGCCGAGTAGACGACGGCGAACATCGGCGGGGCTGGAATGTCCCGCAGGCCGGCCGCCTTCGCGGCGGCGCGATCGAAGTAGACCGCGTTGTTCTCGCCAACCGCCTGGGCGAACTCGCGGATCTTCTCCCTGCCGACCTCGTATTCGAAGGGCGAGTAGCGCTTGCCCTTCGCGCTTGCGTCCACTGGCACGCGCGCCAGTCTAATGAGAGCCCGTGGCGGGCGGGCGGCACGGCCGCGGTGTGAAGCGGCCGTGCCCGCCCTTTTGCTGCCCGCCCCGGGCAGCAGAGCCAAATGGAGGGAGGGCTCCGCGCCCAGGCTTTAGGTCTGGTTTCGCTCCGCTATACGCGGGGCGCGATGTCTTGGATCACAAGAAGTGAAGATTTCTCTACGCGGCTTCGCGCAGGCCCTGCGCCTCGGCCAGCGATGACAGCTTGCGCACCGCGTGTTCCTCGATCTGACGCGCCCGCTCGCGGGTCAAGCCGAACATCCGGCCGACGTCGTCGAGCGTCCGCGGCTGCTCACCGAAGAGGCCGTAGCGCAGTTCGACGACGCGCCGCTCGCGGTAGGAGAGGTTCTCCAGCGCCAGCGCCAGACGCGAGCGGTCGAGCGCCTCGGCGGCCGCTTCGAAAGGCGACACGGCGCCCCGATCAGGGATCAGATGACCCAGTTCGGCGGCGTCATCGTCGCCCGTACCTCCGACGGGCTTGTCGAGCGACACCGGCGCGCGCGACGCGCGCATGATCAGCTCGGCCTCCTCGGGGTCGATGTCAAGTCCTGACGCCGTCGCGATCTCCTCGAACGACGGATCGCGATCGCCGACAGCCTCGAGCTTGCGCTGGGCGCCATCCAGCTTCTGCAGCTGCTGATTGATGTGGATCGGGATCCGGATCGTGCGCGACTTGTCGGCCAACGCACGCGAGATCGCCTGACGGATCCACCAGGTCGCGTAGGTCGAGAACTTGAAGCCCTTGCGGTAGTCGAACTTCTCGACCGCGCGGACGAGCCCGATCGACCCCTCCTGGATCAGCTCCATGAAGTCGAGGCCCTGGTTGCGGTACCGCTTTGCGATCGATACCACGAGACGCAGGTTGGCCTCGGTCATGCGGTTCTTCGCCTCGAGGTCGCCGCGCTCGATGCGCTTGGCGAGATCCAGCTCCTCCGCGGCGGTCAGCAGACGCGTCTTCGCGATGCCGTCCAGGAAGAGCTGAAGCGAGTCGACTGTCGGGTTAGGTGCTGTCTCCAGTGCGGCCATGGCGGAGAAACTACGCCTGGCCCCTTAAGCGTTTCTAAGCAGCGCGCAAAGGTTTCCTTAAGTTGTCGCAGCCCTTTTACAGAGCGCGACTCAGTCGTCACCGTCGCCGAGCGTCAGCACCGACAGGAACGCCTCCTGCGGAACCTCGATGCGCCCGACCTGCTTCATCCGCTTCTTGCCCTGCTTCTGCTTCTCGAGCAGCTTCTTCTTACGCGTGATGTCGCCGCCGTAGCACTTGGCGATCACGTCCTTGCGGACAGCCTTGACGGACTCGCGGGCGACGATGTGCGAGCCGATCGCCGCCTGGATCGCGACCTCGAACTGCTGGCGCGGAATCTGCTTGCGCAGCCGCTCGGTGAGACCGCGCCCGGCGTCGTAGGCCTTGTCCTTGTGGACGACCATCGAGAGCGCATCGACCTGGTCGCCGGCGAGCAGGATGTCGAGCTTGACGAGTTCCGACGGTCGCATCCCAGTCAGCTCGTAGTCGAGCGAGGCGTAGCCCTTGGTGCGCGACTTGAGCTGGTCGAAGAAGTCGAGCACGACCTCGGCGAGCGGCAGGTCGTAGTGGAGCTGAACGCGCTGCTCGGAGAGGAAGCTCATACCGACGTGCGTGCCGCGCCGGTCCTGGCACAGCTCCATCACGGCGCCGACCGCATCCTTGGGACAGAGGATCGTCGCCTTCAGATAGGGCTCGCGGACCTCCGCGATCACACCCGGATCGGGCATGTCATTCGGCGAGTGGACGACGACCTCGTCGCCGTTGGTCAGCGTGCAGTCGTACTCGACGTTCGGCGTCGTCGCCAGCAGCTCGAGGTCGTACTCGCGCTCCAGCCGCTCGCGCACGATGTCCATGTGCAGCAGGCCGAGGAAGCCGCAGCGGAAGCCGAAGCCGAGTGCCTGGCTGGTCTCTGGCTCCCAGGAAAGAGCCGCATCGTTGAGCGACAGCTTCTCGAGCGCGTCGCGCAGATCGGCGAAGCGGTCAGTCTCGACGGGGAACAGGCCGCAGAAGACCATCGGCTTGACCTCGCGGTAGCCAGGTAGCGGCTCCTCGGCGGGACGCAGCTTCGTAGTCAGCGTGTCGCCGACGCGCAGCAGCGACACGTCCTTGATGCCGGTGATGATGTAGCCAACCTCGCCGGCCCGCAGCTCGTTCACCGGGGTCATCTGCGGTCCGAAGAAACCGATCTCGTCGATCTCGGCCTGGGTGCCGGTCTGCATCGCAACGATCGCGTCGTTCTTGCGCAGGACGCCGTCGACCACACGGACATACGCGACGACGCCCCGGTACTGGTCGAACTCGGAGTCGAAGATCAGCGCGCGCGCCGGAGCGTCGCCATCGCCCTCAGGCGACGAGACCTTGGCGACGATCGCCTCGAGCACCTCGGTGACCCCCTCCCCCGTCTTGGCCGACATCGAGATCACCCCGTCGGCAGGCTCGCCGAGCAGCTCTGCGATCTCTCCGGCGACGCGCTCGGGCTCGGATCCCGGCAGGTCGATCTTGTTCATCACCGGAATCAGCTCGAGGCCGGCGTCAACCGCCAGGTAGGTGTTGGCGACCGTTTGGGCCTCGACGCCCTGGGAGGCGTCGACGACCAGCAGCGCGCCGTCGCACGCCGCGAGCGATCGCGAGACCTCGTAGGTGAAGTCGACATGGCCGGGCGTGTCGATCAGATGGAGGCGATAGGTCTCGCCATCCCTGGCGGTGTACTCGACCCGCACCGCCTGGGCCTTGATCGTGATCCCGCGCTCGCGCTCGAGCTCCATCGAGTCGAGCAGCTGCGGACGGTGGTCGCGCGCCTCGACGGTCTTGGTCACCTCAAGGATCCGGTCGGCCAGCGTCGACTTGCCGTGGTCGATGTGGGCGATGATCGAGAAGTTGCGGATGTTCGAGGCGGGGGCGCTCACGGCCCTGATTATGCGGGGTGGGACGCAACGTCAGCCGCGCAGCGCCCGCAGCAGCACGTCAACCTGCTCCTGCTTGCGCATGATCATGTGCTCGAGCCGGTGCTCGACCGCCTCTGAAGCGGCCTCGCGACCGGTCGGCTCAATCGCGTCCTGCAGTGCCGTCAGCGTCTCGGTCTCCGAGTCGACGAGCTGTTGCAGCGCGCGCCTCGAGTCGCTGCCGAAAGTCGGCGAAGCGAACTCGTCGGTCGGCTCGCCGCCCAGCGCCGAGATCTTCTCGACCAGGCGCCGAGCGTCATCGATCTCCGCGCGAGCGAACTCGCCGAAGCGTTCGGCGAGCAGCTGGTGCTCGAGGCCGATCATGCTGCCGCCAGTCAGCGTGTACTGCAGCGCTGAACGCCCTTGCAGCCGCAATGCGGCGTTGAGGCGATCGATCTGCTTCTCGACATCCATTCGCTCATCGGCCATGTAGCCGGCCTACCCGGCTCGACAGAGGAACAACCGCTGGCAGAAATCGTCCCTATGTGGGCATTGCAGTCCATACCGCCACACGGCACCATTGATGACATGGAGCACCGGCAGATCGCGATTCTCGGCTTCGACGGCGTCCAGTCGCTCGACCTCACCGGCCCGCTGGAGGTCTTCGACACCGCCGAGCGACTGGCAGCGGGACGCTACCGCCAGCTCGTCGTCAGCAGCGACGGCGAGCCGTTCCGCACCAGCAGCGGGCTCCGGATCGCACCCGACAAGGCGCTCGGAGATCTCAGCGGTCCGATCGACACGCTGATCGTCGCCG
Organism: uncultured Actinomycetes bacterium; assembly: GCA_946481495.1. The sequence goes on along the minus strand of CAMLNW010000104.1, from coordinate 4,595 downwards.
GCGGAGGAGGAGCCAGCGTGGCACGGCGTGACAGCGATCTCATCGACGCCATCGCGGCGACGGCGGCGCGCGCACGGCGCATCGCCTCCGTGTGCACCGGCGCCTTCCTGCTCGCCGCGACCGGCCTGCTCGACGGGCGCACGGCGGCGACCCACTGGTCGGCTGTCGACCTCCTGGCCGAGGCCCATCCGAACGTCGACGTCGACCCCGACTCGATCTTCGTCCGCGACGGCAACGTCTGGACCTCTGCCGGCGTGACATCGGGGATCGACCTCGCGCTGGCGCTCGTCGAGGACGACAACGGCCGCGAGACCGCGCTCGAGATCGCGCGCTGGCTCGTCGTGTTCGCGAAGCGACCGGGCGGCCAGGCGCAGTTCTCCGCGCCGCTGGCCGCACAGCTCGCCGAGCGCGCCCCGATCCGGGCGGCGCAGGAGCTCGCACGTGCCCAGCCGGACGCAGACCTGACTGTCGAGGCGCTCGCCGCCCACGCCCACATGAGCGTGCGCGGCTTCGCGCGCGCCTTCCGTCGCGAAGTTGGTGTGACACCGGCCGCATACGTCGAGACGGTGCGCGTCGAGCGCGCCATCGAGCTGCTTCAGACGACTGCCATCGGCAGCGAGCAGATCGCCGCCGCCTGCGGCTTCGGGACGCCGGAGACCTACCGGCGCGCCTTCCGCCGCCGACTGGGCGTCAGCCCCAGCGAGTACCGAGACCGCTTTCGCGGCGCGCTCGAGCGCGCCGCCTGACCAAGGAGACCCGATGCTTGTCGCAATCCCGCTGTTCGATCGCTTCACCGCTCTCGACGCGATCGGCCCCTACCAGGTGCTGTCCGGAATTCCAGGGACGGACGTTCGATTTCTCGGTCCTCAGGCAGGACCGGTGCGAACCGACAATCGGATGCTCACAGTGCTCGCCGAAGGCCGTTGGGAGGATGTGGCACGGCCGGACGTGCTGGTGGTGCCCGGCGGCATCGGCACGCGCGCTCTGCTCGACGACGAGCGCCTGCTCGCCTGGGTCCGCGAGGCGCACGAGCACTCGACCTACACCACGTCGGTCTGCACGGGCGCGCTCGTGCTCGCGAAGGCCGGGATCCTCGACGACGTCGACGCGACGACGCACTGGACGGAGCGCGAGCTGCTCGGAGAGCTGGGCGCCTGCCCGGTGCCCGACCGCGTCGTCGAGCGCGGCAAGGTCGTGACGGCGGCCGGCGTATCGGCCGGGATCGACATGGCGCTGCGGCTGACCGAGCTGCTCACCCACACCGACGTCGCCAAGGCCGTGCAGCTCGGGATCGAGTACGACCCCCAGCCCCCGTTCGACTCCGGCGCGCCCGAGAAGGCGTCCGCCGAGACCGTCGAGCTGGTGCGCACCGTCATGGGCGCGCAGGAGGCCGAGGCGCTCGCGGAGATCGACGCCGCGGGTGCGGCGCGCTAGCCGCGGCGCGAACGCAGTAGCCGCAGTACCTGGTGGGCCTCCGGCACGCGGAGCGCCCACACCGCCACCGCATACGCGAGCACTCCAGCCGCTACGCCCGCGCCGACTGCGATGATCTGAGCGATCAGCGAGCGACCGAACAGCTCGTCGAGGCCGTACCAGACGCCGTAGGCGAACGCCGCAAGGATGGCCGCCGCCGCAAGCATCCGCACGATCGTGCCGATCAGCTTGCGGCCCTCGATCCCACCGAGCTCTCCACGCAGGATCAAGCCCTGGGCGATTGTCATCACGAGCGTCCCAGCGACCGTGCCGAGCACGATGCCGGCGATCCCGAACGGCTCGTAGAGCGCAAACGCGACGGCGGCGTTGACGACCATGTTGACCACCGCCAGCGCGGTCGTCGCCCACGGCTGCTGGAGACCGAAGAAGGTGCGCGAGAAGAGCAGGCTGACGCCCTGGAACGGCAGCGAGATCGACCACCAGACGAGAGCCGTCGTCACGAGATCGGTGGCCTCGGGTCCAAACTCGCCGCGCTGGTAGAGCAGCCGCACGATCGGCTCGGCGAGCACCGCCATCAGCACCGCGCTCGGGATCAGCAGCAGGCAGATCTGGCGTACGCCGTTGCTCATCGTCGCGCGCAGGTCGTCGTTGGCGCCGCGCGCGGCGAGCTTCGACAGCGTCGGGAACAGCACCGTCGCGATCGAGATCGAGAACAGCCCCTGCGGGAGCTGGTAGATCCGGAACGCCTTGTCGATCGCCGCCGGCGCCTCGTCGGAGACCAACGTTCCGAACAGCGAGTTGATCAGCAGGCTGAGATTGATCATCCCGAGCGCAAGCGTCACCGGCAACATCAGCCACAGCACACGCTTGACGTGCTCGTTGCGCCAGTCGAGCGTGATCGTGAAGTGGCCGCCACGGCCGCGCAGCCACGGGATCGGCAGCAGGAACTGAACGATCGTGCCGACGAGAACGCCGATCGCGTAGGCGTAGACGCGGTCCTGGCCCTCGAACAGCGGCGTCAGCATGACCAGCGCCGCGATGATCACGAGGTTCCAGGCGACCGGCGCCAGCGCCGGCACGCTGAAGTGCTCGAAGCTGTTCAGCATCCCGACGATCACGCCCGACAGCGCGAGCAGCAGGACGATCGGGAACATCAGCTGCGACAGGCCGACGGTCAGGTCGCGCAACGGCTGGTCGTCGAAGCCCGGCGCGAAGATCGACATGATCGGCTCGGCGAAGACGATGAACAGCGCCGTCGTCAGGCCGAGCACCAGGAAGATCAGGAAGAACAGGCTCGACGCGACGTGGAACGCCTCGCGCTTCTTGCCCTTCTCGAGCAGCTCCGTGAAGACCGGGACGAACGCTCCCTGGAGAGCCGAGTCGGCGAACAGTGCGCGAACGAGGTTCGGCACCTGGAAGGCGATCGTGAACGCCGACATCGCCGCGGTGACGCCGAAGTACTTCGCCGCGACGATCTCGCGAACCAGTCCGAGGATGCGCGAAAGCCCAGTCGCAGCCGAGAAAAAGGCGGTGCTGCGGGCCAGCCTGCCGCCGCGCTGGCTGCCGTCCTCCTCCCGCGGTGCGGGAGCCGCGGTCGTCGAATCGGCCATCAGCGCTACACTACGCCGCCGCCGCGCCGTTCCCTGGCGTGACGACCAACACCATGGCCAACATCGCATCCCAGAAGAAGCGGATTTTGCGCACCGAGCGTGAGCGCGACGAGAACCGTCGCTACACCTCGGCGATCAAGACCTACTTCCGTCGCCTCGAGGCTGCCGTCGAGTCCGGCAAGGCCGAGGACGTCGAGAGCGAGTTCCGCGCCCTGGTCTCACGGATCGACCGTGCCGTGCGCAGCGGAGCGCTGCACAAGAACACCGCGGCGCGCAAGAAGGCCCGCGCGGCACGGTTACGCGCCAGCGTCTCCTCCTAGCTAGGAGCGCCCCTCCAGCGCCGCCAGGCGCTCCTTGACCTCGCGCAGCTCGGCGAGGATCTGCCTGTTCGTCTCCACGATCTCGGTCTGCTCCTTCTCCTCCTCCGCGATGTCCGGCGCGAGGAAACGCTGCGCAATCGAACCGGTCAGCACGGCAACGAAGCCGATGCCGACGAAGATCACGATGACCGCGAGGATCTTCGTCGACGTGTTCGTCGGCTGCGGGTTGCCGTAGCCGACGGTGGTCATCGTCGTGACTGCCCAGTAGATCCCATTCGCGGTCGTTTGGCCCTTCTCGAGCTCGGCGAAGGCAGCGCCGCCCACGACTGCTGTCAATGCCACGAGCAGCGCGGCCGACTTTACGCCCGCGGCGGTGAACAACCGCTGTGCCAGCGGCGCGAGGCGGAACAGCCAGAGCAGCCGCAACAGTTTCAACAGCCGCACCGACTTGAAGGCTCCAATGAACGGCGGTGTGAGCACGACGATCGAGACCTCGAGGAAATGCGCGCGCAGCCAGGCGCGGCGGTCGGGAACGATCGACAGCATGACTACCGCCTCGGCCGCGAACGCTCCCCATGACAGCCAGTCGAGTACGTCGCCGATCAGGTTGACGGTCGCGCCCCGATCCTGGTCCTGGATGATCAGCACCGGGATCACCAGCAGCGCCGCCACGGTCACGATCGGCTCGAAGCGCCGGGCCATCCTCTCGCTGCGCGCGTCCATCCGCTAGAGGTTCGACATCGAGCCCAGGCGTCCTAGTGGTCGGTCTATAGTCGCTCGCAGTGGAGACTCGGCTACTGATCGCGGGCGAGCAGGTCGCGGGCGATGGCGAGCGGCTCGCCGTCGAGAACCCGGCGACCGAGGAGACCGTCGCCGATGTCGGGACCGCGTCGGCAGAGCAGGTGGACGCGGCGATCGCTGCCGCGCGCGACGCGTTCGCCGGCTGGGCCGCTACGCCAGCGGCCGAGCGTGCCGAGCTGCTGCATGAGGTCGCGACCCGGCTGCGCGCACGCACCGACGAGCTGGCGCACGCGATGACGGTCGAGGGCGGCAAGCCCCTGATCGAGAACTCTGATGAGGTCGGTTGGACCGCCGCCGCGTTTGACTACTACGCCGAGATGGGCCGCAACTTCGCCGGCCGGGTGATCCCTCCGATTGAGTCGAGCCAGCTCGCGCTCGTGCTCAAGGAGCCGCTCGGCGTCGTCGGGGCGATCGTGCCGTGGAACTACCC
>CAMLNW010000103.1 GCA_946481495.1 uncultured Actinomycetes bacterium | reverse complement strand
GCCGCTGTCGCGCAGGAGCCCGCCGAGACCGAGGCCCAGCCCTACGACGACTTCGACATCGCCGTGATCCGGGCGCTGCAGGGCGACATGCCGGTCGTTCCCGAGCCGTATGCGCCCGCCGCGGCCGAGGTCGGCATCTCCCAGGACGAGCTGCTCGCCCAGCTCGAGTCGATGCGCGAGCGCAAGGCGTTGCGCCGTGTTGCCGCGATCCTCTACCACCGCCGCGCAGGCTTCTCGGCGAACGGGATGGGCGTCTGGGCGGTGCCCGAGGAGCGGATCATGGAGGTCGCGCCGCTGATGGCCTCCTTCCGCGGCATCTCGCACTGCTACCAGCGCCCGACGTACGAGGACTGGCACTACTCGGTCTTCACGATGGCCCACGGCCGCTCGAAGGAGGAGTGCGACGCGATCCTCGACTCGATCGCCGAGGAGTCTGGGATCGACGACCGCCGCACGCTCTACTCGTCGACCGAGTTCAAGAAGATCCGGCTGCTCTACTTCACCGACGAGCACCGCCGCTGGGAGGCTGAGCACGCTGGCTGACGATCGTTCGCGGGCGCTCTACGCCCGCGCCGTCGAGCTGCTGCCCGGCGGAGTCAACTCTCCGGTCCGCGCGATGCGCGCGATCGACCGCGACCCGATCTTCGTCGCCTCCGGCGCGGGCGCTGAGATCGTCGACGTCGATGGCAACCGCTACGTCGACTTCGTGTCCTCATGGGGTCCGCTGATCGCCGGGCACGCGCATCCTCGGGTGATCGAGGCGGTTGGCGCGGCAGCGGCGCGCGGCACCACTTTCGGCGCCCCGACCGAGGCCGAGGTCGAGCTCGCGGCCGAGATCGTCGCGCGGATCCCCAGCGCTGAGATGGTCCGGATGGTCAATTCCGGCACCGAGGCTTCGATGAGCGCGATCCGTCTCGCCCGCGCCGCGACCGACCGCGAGAAGCTGCTCAAGTTCGCCGGCGCCTACCACGGCCATGTCGACGGCCTGCTCGCCGACGCCGGCTCGGGACTGGCCACCGCCGGGCTGCCCGCGAGTCCGGGAGTCCCGGCCGCGCAAGCCGCGGCGACGATCGTCGTCCCGTGGAACGACCGCGCGGCGGTCGAGCGGGCGCTTGCCGAGCATGAGGTCGCGGCGATCCTCGCCGAGCCATACCCGGCGAACATGGGGCTCGTCCCGCCGGCCGGCGCACGCGGCGCTGAGGGCGGCCCAGCCGGCGAGCCCTTCCTCGCCTTCCTGCGCGAGCAGGCCAACCGCAACGGCGCGCTGTTGGTCTTCGACGAGGTCATCAGCGGCTTCCGCGTCGCCCGCGGCGGGGCCCAGGAGCTCGAGGGCGTGACGCCCGACCTGACGGTGCTCGGGAAGATCATCGGCGGCGGGCTGCCGGCCGCGGCCTATGCCGGCCGCCGTGACCTGATGGAGAACGTCGCCCCGGCCGGCGACGTCTACCAGGCGGGAACGCTGTCCGGCAACCCGCTCGCCACGGCCGCCGGTCTCGCGACGCTCGCGCTGCTCGACGACCAGGCGTACGCCCACCTCGACGTGCTCACGGCGGCACTTGCCGCCGGCCTGCGAGCTGCCGCGGCCGACGCCGGTGTCCCCGTCCACGTCAGTTGCACGACCGGTCTCCTGACGCTCTTCTTCCACGACGGCCTGGTTGCCGACTACGCTGACGCCAAGGCCGCCGACGCCGATCGCTTCGCGGCCTTCTGCCGCGCGATGCTCGATCGCGGCGTCTACCTGCCCCCGTCGCGGTTCGAGGCTTGGTTCCCCTCGCTCGCCCACACCGACGACCAGATCGAGCAGACGCTGGCGGCGGCCGCCGAGGCATTCCGCGAGGTCGCCGCGTGAGCGCGCTGCGCGGAGTCGCCGCCGCGGTCGATCCCGCGCTCGCCGAGCACGCGGTCGAGGACCCCGGGCCCGACCGCTTCGCCGCTGTCGTCACCGATCCCGACCGCCTCTTCACGCTCGAGGCAGTCCATGAGGGCTACCTGCTCCACTATGGCGAGCCGCGCGCATTCGCCGGGATGGACGCCGATCTGCGCCTGCTCGCCGGCGACGCGCTCTACGCGCTCGGACTCAGTCGAGTGGCCGATCGTGGCGACCTCGAAGCGGTCGCGGAGCTCTCCGACCTGATCACCGAGGCGGCCCGCGCCCACGCCGAGGGCGAGCCCGAGCGAGCCGCCGCCCTCTGGTCTGACAGCGCGCAACGGCTCGCGTAATTAGAATCCGCCGTCGCGCGCCCGACCCCCGGGTGCCCTACTCCCCAGCAGTGGCCGACCTCCCCGACAAGCACAAGCGCAAGTCGCGCTACACCGCCGACCGCAACATGCCGGGCGCCTTCGAGGGCGAGACGGTCACGCGGCGCACGTTCATGACCGGTGGCGCGCTTGCCTACGGCGGCATCGCGACGGCGATGTTCGGCCTGCCTGCGCTCGGCTTCGCGCTCGGCCCGATGTTCGAGGACGGCACGCCGGAGACCTGGCAGGACGTCGGCGGCCTAGACGACTTCAACCCGGAGACCTACGTCCCGGTCGTGATGAATCTCGTCCCGTCGATCGGCGAGGCGGGCAAGACCACGGTCTACGTACGCAAGTTCGATCCCGGCCGCGACGCCGAGCGCAACTCCGACCTGCCCTACGTCGCGATCTCGACCCGCTGCGCCCACCTCGGCTGCCCGGTCCGCTACATCCAGGCTTCGCAGCGCTTCGTCTGCCCGTGCCACGGTGGCGTCTACGACTTCGAGGGCAAGGTCGACGGCGGACCGCCGGTTCGCCCGCTCGACCGCTTCTACACGCGCGTGCGCAATGGCCGCGTCCAGGTCGGCGACCGCTTCTCGGTCAACTCCGAGCTTGAGCGCTTCCCGCATCCGCGCGATCCGTCGAACCATCTCGACGGGCTCTGGGAGTACCTCTACCCCGGTAGGCCGAGCACATGAGCTTGGTGCCGAAGTTCCTCCGTCCCGCGCCGCCGCGACCGGCCGAGCGCGATGGCGCGACGCCGACGCCGCTCGAGCGCGCCAAGCACAACGGCGCCGAGGCTGGCGCGGGCGTGCTCGGCTACCTCGACGAGCGCACGGGCGCCAGCCCCTTCCTGCGCGGCTTCCTCTTCCGCAAGGTCCCGAAGGGAACGAACTGGTTCTACACGCTCGGCTCGGCGACGATGTTCGCCTTCGTCTCGCAGGCCGTGACCGGCGTCTTCCTGGCGATGTACTACGAGCCGGACCCGTCGCGCGCCTATACGTCGGCCGCCCACATCACCAACGACCTCTTCCTCGGCGAGCTCGTCCGCGGCATGCACCGCTGGGGCGCGACGGTGATGATCGTCCTGCTGTTCCTGCACATGGGCCGCACCTTCGTCTTCGGCGCCTACAAGTACCCGCGCGAGCTGAACTGGGTGATCGGCGTAGTGCTGACGGTGCTGACGCTGATGATGGGCCTGACCGGCTACCTGCTGCCGTTCGACCAGCGGTCGTTCTGGGCGACGGTCGTCGGTGTCAACATCAACGCGTCCGGTCCGATCATGGGCCCGTACCTGGCCGACTTCATGCGCGGCGGCGCCGAGTTCGGCGCGACGACGCTGAGCCGCTTCTACGCGCTCCACATGATGTTGATCCCGGGCCTGATCGGTGCGTTGATCGGTGCCCACCTCTACCTCGTCGCGAAGCTCGGCACGAGCGCCCCGCCGTGGCTGAAGGCCGAGAAGAAGTCGCTCCAGCGCGAGGAGATCTGAGGTGAACGCGCGCGAGAAGGAGCAGTACCTCCGCGAGTACTCGATCCTCAAGAGCCAGGGCAAGCCGTTCTTCCCCTACGCCGTCGCCAAGGACGGGGCGATGGCGATGGTCACGCTCGCCGTGATCATCCTGATGGCGGTCCTGTTCGGTGCCGAGCTCGGCCCGAAGGCCGACCCGACGACCACCACCTACTCGCCGCGACCCGAGTGGTACTTCTTCTTCCTCTTCGAGCTGCTGCGCGTGATCAAGCCGCCGGCGCTGGTGTTCGTCGCGACGATCGGCATTCCGACGATCGCGCTGATGCTGCTCCTGCTGCTGCCGTTCTACGACCGCAACCCGGAGCGCCACCCGATGAAGCGGCCGATCGCGATGATCGGTGCCGTCGCGACCGTCGCCGCGATGACCTACCTGACGGTGCTCGGTGCGCTCGCCGGTCCGCCGAGCGAGGTCGACATCGAGGTCGCGCCGCAGTACCAGCGCGGCGCCGACGTGCTCGCGGCATCGGGCTGTCTCGGCTGCCACAAGATCGGCGAGAACGGCAACACGCTCGGCCCGAACCTGACCGAGATCGGTGACCGTCTCGGCCGCGACGCGATCGCCCGTACGCTCGTCAACCCGACCGCGCCGATGCCGTCGTACGAGAGCCTGCGCGAGGAGCACCCGGAGCAGTTCGACGAGCTCGTCAACTTCGTGGCTTCGCTGCGCGCCGAGAACGAGGACTCCGAGCCCTCCGGCGGCGGCGAGTCCGAGTCCAAGTAGGCGGCGCCGCCCGATGAGCGCCGCGCCTGCCAGCGGAACGCTCCCCGAGACCCAGGTCGAGGCGATGTTCGATCGCATCGCGCGGGTCTACGACCGGATGAACGCGGTCATGACCGCGGGCATGGACCGCCGCTGGCGTGAGCGTGCGGCGGACATCGCCAACGTAGGCGCCGGCGACCGTGTCCTCGACGTGGCGACCGGCACCGGCGATCTCGCGATCGAGCTGCGCGGTCGTGTCGGCGACAGCGGCGAGGTCATCGGCCTTGACTTCTCAGAGGGCATGCTCGAGCTGGCGCGCGAGAAGGCGCCCGGGATCCGCTTCGAGCAGGGCAGCGCGCTCGAGCTGCCCTACGCCGACGGCGAGTTCGCCGCCGCGACAGTCGGCTTCGGCGCCCGCAACTTCTCCGACCTCGGCCGCGGCCTCGCCGAGATGCGGCGCGTAGTCCGCCCCGGCGGCCGCGTCGTCGTGCTCGAGATCACCACGCCGCAGAAGCCCCCGCTGTCGTGGTTCTTCCGCTTCTGGTTCGACACCGCCGTCCCGGCGCTTGGCCGTTTCGCGGGCGACTCCGACGCCTACACCTACCTGCCCAGCTCGGTCCGCCGCTTCCCCGGCCCGAACGAGCTCGCCGCCGAGCTGGCCGACGCCGGCCTGACCGACGTCGGCTGGACCCTCACCGCCGGCGGCATCATCGCCATTCACTCCGGGTCAGTACCGGAGGCGTAGTGAACACCGCCGAGCAGCTCGTGCCCGTGCTCGCGGCTGGAGGGCCCGGCCTGGCGAGCGGTCTGCGGTCCACCGAGGCGCGACTCGCCGAGGTGGCGGCTGGGCACGGCGAGGTGCTCGCTGGCCACGCTGGCGGAACCCTCGCCGCGGGCGGCAAGCGGCTGCGGCCGCTGCTCGTGTTCCTCTGCGCCGGCCGCACCGAGCCGGACGAGCGCGTGGTTGCGGCAGCGGCCTCCGTCGAGCTGCTCCACATGGCCACGCTCGTCCACGACGACGTTCTCGACCGTGCTCCTCTGCGCCGCGGCTATCCGACGGTCTTCGCGACGGCGGGTCGCGACGCGGCGGTGGCGACCGGCGACCTGCTCTTCTCGCGTGCCTTCGCGGAGCTTGCCGCGACTGGCAGTGCCGCTGCCGTCCAGGCGCTCTCCAAGGCCTCGACCGAGCTGGCGCGCGGGGAGCTGATGCAGCGCGACGACGCTTGGTCGCTCGACGTGACCGCCGCGCGCTACCGCGAGCGCTGCGGGCTCAAGACGGGCAGTCTGTTCGCCGCGTCGTGTCGACTTGGGGCCGAGCTCGGCGGTCGCGCCGCTGGCGCCGAAGCGCTCGCCGCGTTCGGCGATCGCATCGGCGTCGCATTCCAGATCCTCGACGACGTCCTCGACGTCTCCGGCCCGGTCGAGGACACAGGCAAGCACCGCGGCACCGATCTGCTCGACGGGACGGTCACCCTGCCGCTGATCGTCGCCCGCGAACGCGATATCGAGCTACGGGCGCTCGATCTGCGTGCCGCCGCGACGACCCCGCGTGAGGCGGAGGCGCTCTGCGACCGGATCGCTGCCACCGGTGCGCTCGAGGAGTCCCGCGCCGAGGCGCTGGAGATCGTCGCCTCAGCGAAGCGCGACCTCGCTGCGATCGACCTCGAGCCGCGGCAGCGCGAGGCACTCGACCTCGTCGCCGACGGCGTCGTGGCTCGTTACTCCTAGAAGTCTTCGGGCAGGATCGCTCCGGCGCGCAACGCGCCGGCAAAGCGCTCCATTTCCGCGACGAGGTTGTCGCGCATCAGCCGCCGGTACGCGGTCGAGAGCTCGTCGGAGCCCTCGTTGAGCCGTTCGTCGTAGTCGTCGACGACGCGCTGGGAGTAAGTGCCCTCGTGGCGATGCTCGCAGTCCGGGCAGCGCAGACCGACGTGCCAAGAGCCACCCTCGGTCTCCTCCCACCACTCCGGCTGGACCAACGACGACGCGCAACGGGCGCAGACATGCAGGCCGGCCTCTTGCCCGATCGAGGCCACCGCCGTCTGATCATGTCGATCGTATGGCTCCATCACCGCCCGTATCGGTAACGCATACCCGATCCTTTACCCACCGTCGGACAGGTATGCGCTGTAGGCTGCCCGGGCCGTGGTCCTCAGCGACAAGACGATCCGCAGCGAGATCGAGGCCGACCGCATCGAGATCGAGCCCTACGACGCGAGCTTGATCCAGCCGTCGAGCATCGATGTGCGCGTCGACCGCCGCTTCCGCGTCTTCCACAACGCGCGCTACCCCTATATCGACGTCCGCCAGCCGATGGAGGAGCTGACCGAGCTGGTCGAGGTCAGCGGCGACGAGCCGTTCATCCTTCACCCGGGCGAGTTCGTACTGGGCCAGACGCTCGAGCGCGTAACGCTGCCCGACGACCTGGTCGCGCGGCTCGAGGGCAAGAGCTCGCTCGGCCGGCTCGGACTGCTGATCCACTCGACCGCCGGCTTCGTCGACCCGGGCTTCTCCGGCAACCTGACGCTCGAGCTCTCGAACGTCGCCAACCTGCCGATCACGATCTACGAGGGCATGCCGATCGGCCAGCTCTCGTTCATGCGCATGGACGGCGCGGTCGAGGTGCCCTACGGCGCCAAGGACAAGGGCAGCAAGTACCAAGGCCAGGGCGAGCCGACGCCAAGCCGGTTCTACAAGAACTTCGACCCGGCGCGCTGATCCGCTCCCACAAGCGCCCCGCACACTCCTGCAGCCTCTACCATCAGAGGCGCCCCGATTCCGCCAGGAGCGACCATGCCTAACATCGGCCCGCTAGAGATCATCATCGTCCTCGTCGTAGTGCTGCTCATCTTCGGCCCGAAGCGCCTGCCGCAGCTCGGCCGCTCGCTGGGCGGCGGGATGCGCGAGTTCAAGGATTCGGTCACCGGCAAGAGCAAGGACCACGACGAGCTCGACGCCGCGGACGCGAAGCCCGAGCCCGTGCGCACCGAGTCCTCCGAGCCGGCCCGCCACAGCTCCTAACCGCCTGCGCGAGACCTAGGAGAGGCGGATCCGATGCCGCGGGTGAAGCCTGTCTCCCACGAGGAGCAGCTGACGCTCGTCGACCATCTCGACGAGCTGCGCTCGCGGCTGATCGTCGCGATCGGCGCGTTCGTCTTCGCTTTCGCGATCTGCGGCTGGCAGAACCACCGAATCCTCGAGATTGTCAACAAGCCGCTGCCGGACAAGTACGACCAGCCGCTGACCTTCGGCGTCACCGAGCCGTTCACGACGACCTTCACCAACGCGGCTTACGCGGCGATCCTGCTCGCGCTGCCGGTGATCCTCTACCAGCTCTACGCGTTCGTGCTGCCGGCGTTCAGCCCGACCGAGAAGCGGGTCGCGAAGCCGCTGATGCTGATGTCGCCGTTCCTCTTCATCGCCGGCGTCCTGTTCTGCTACTTCGTCGTGCTGCCGCCGGCGACGGACTTCCTGCTCAGCTTCAACGCCAGCGAGTTCAACACCCAGGTGCGGGCGCGCGACTACTACAGCTTCTCGACGATGACGATGCTGGCGATGGGCCTCGGCTTCCAGGTCCCGATCGCGATCGTCGCGCTGGTGCGCGTCAACATCGTCACGGTCGAGCAGCTGCGCCACAACCGCCGCTACGCGATCCTCGCGATCGCCGTGCTCGCGGCGCTGCTGCCGACGATCGATCCGATCACGATGCTGCTCGAGATGGTGCCCCTGCTGATCCTCTACGAGCTGAGCATCGTGCTCGCCGCTTGGATGAGTCGCGGAGACGCCGAGGCGGCAGAAGTCGCCGCGACCGAGAGTTCCTAGCTAGTCTCCGCTCCGACATGCTGTTCGATCTTCAGGGGAAGCGCCGCCGTGTGGTGCAGGCCGTCTATCTGATGCTCGCCGTCCTAATGGGTGGCGGGCTGGTGCTGTTCGGCATCGGCGGCGACGTCTCGGGTGGCCTGTTCGATGCCTTCTCCGGCAACAACGGCGGCAGCGGCAACGATATCGTCGAGGAGCGCGTCGACAAGAACGAGGAGCGCGCGCAGGCGAACCCGCAGGCGACGAATCCGCACAAGGAGCTCGTGCGCGACTACTACTCGCTGGCGATCGCCCAGGCGAACGACCAGGGCGTCTTCCCTGCCGATGCGCAGGACGAGCTGCGCAAGGCGGGTGAGAACTGGACTGCCTACCTGAAAGTCGAAAAGGGCGAGCCCGACGCCTCGCTGGCGCGCGTTGCGTTGCAGGTCTACGACACCGCGGCGCTCAACCAGCCACAGCAGGCCGTCAAGGTTGCGCGGATCATCGCGGCCGACGGCAACGACGCCGCGTCCTACCTGCAGCTCGCGCAGTATGCGCTGCTGGCGGGCGACAAGCGGGTCGAGAAGCTGGCGACCGCGAAGGCGGTGGCGCTGGCGCCGAAG
>CAMLNW010000102.1 GCA_946481495.1 uncultured Actinomycetes bacterium | reverse complement strand
CGATCGCCCCGGCGACTACTTCCTGCTGCACCTCGACGAGGTCGGACGGGCGATCGAGAACGCTGCCGAGGGTGCAGGCCTGCGCGCGATCGCCGCGCTGAGCGTGCTCGTCTACCACACGGCCTACTCGGCAGGGGCGACCGGCGCCTGGTACGGGCGCGCGGTCGGGCGGTTGGAGATCGGTGTCGCGCTGTTCTTCGCGATCTCGGGGTTCCTGCTCTACCGCCCGTTCTTCGCCGCCCATCACGCCGGCGCGCCGCGGATCCGCACGCGCGACTACCTGCGCCGGCGGGTGCTGCGAATCGTGCCCGCCTACTGGCTCGCGCTGACCGTGCTCGCGATCTACCCGGGCCTGCTCGGCGTCTTCACCGGCGACTGGTGGGTCTACTACGGCTTCGGCCAGATCTACGAGCTGAAGACGTTCGTCAACGGCATCCCGCAGGCGTGGACGCTCGCCGTCGAGGCGACCTTCTACCTGCTGCTGCCGCTCTACGCGCTCGCTCTGCGCGGGCTCTGTCGCGGCCGCTCGCGGCGTGCCGTGGTGACGATCGAGCTGAGCGCGCTCGCGCTGCTCGCGTTGGCGTCGCTCGTCTTCCGCACGCTCGCGATCGCCAGCGGGCCGACGGTCGTCTTCTCGTGGCTGCCGGGGATGTTCGGCTGGTTCGCGCCGGGCATGGCACTGGCGGTGGTCAGCGTGGTGCTGGCCCAGCGCGAGCGCCCGTGGGCGCCGATGGAGGCCGTCGGCCGTCACCCGGGGCTCGTCTGGCTCGCCGCCGGCGTGGGGTTCGCGGCGCTGGCGCTGACCGTCTCGGCACCGCTGCCGACAGGGACGATCTACACCGAGGGCGAGTCGTTCCGGCTCTACGTCCTCTCCGCGCTGGTCGCGATCCTCGTCCTGCTGCCGGCGGTCGCGGGGGCCGAGCAGGGCGGCTGGCCGCGGCGGTTGCTGCGGCTGCCGGTCTTGGCCTGGCTCGGCCTCGTCTCCTACGGGATTTATCTCTGGCACCACACGCTGATGAGCTGGCTGGTCGGGCAGGACGTCATGGAGTGGGTGCCGGGCAGCGGCTTCATCGTCCTGACCGTGCTGACACTCGCGCTGACACTGGTCTGCGCCGCCGGCAGCTTCTACCTGGTCGAGCGTCCGATCCTGCGCTTCAAGGACTGGCGCCGGCGGAGAGCGGGTTGAGGGCGCGTGCCCGTCGTGCGGCGACGGCTGCCTCGGCCGGTGGGGCGGAGACCGCGAGGACTCCCCATGCGACGTAGCTGTCCGGCTCGCGGCGCGCCGCCTCGCGGGCCAGCTCAGTCGCAGCGCGCGGCCGGTCGATCCGCAGGCCGACCGCGATCCGGTTCAGCGGCTCCGCTCCGTCGCACTCGCGCACTACCTCGTCGATGTGGCCTTGGAGCTCCGGGGCCGGGGTGCGGTTGGCCAGGTAGGCGCGGCCGACGGCGTCCTGGCAGCGATCGTGGTCGCGCTCGACTCCGATCAGCGACACGGCCACCGCGATCGCCACGGCGGCCAGGGCCAGGCGGGCGATGAGCGTCGACCGCATCACGAGCAACGATAGACCGGCCCCCCGCCGCTGGCCGATCCTGCCTCTGCTGCTCGCCGCTCTGGCGTATGCGCTGGCGTTCGCGCAGCGGCCCGGCGAGCTGGTGGCCGACACGAAGATCGACCTCCACACCGATCCCGTCCGCTTCCTCGCCGACGCGGCCGCGGCGTGGGCGCCGTCGGGCGGGCTCGGGCAGGTGCAGGCCGGCCAGTACGCCGGCTATTTGTGGCCGATGGGGCCGTTCTACGCGCTCGGGGACCTGGTCGGGCTAGCGCCGTGGGTCGTCCATCGGCTCTGGCTCGGGACGCTGCTGGCGGTTGCGGCGTGGGGCGTGGTGCGGCTGCTCGACGCGCTGCTCGACCGCCCGCGCGGGGTGCCCCAGCTCGTCGCCGGGGTGCTGATCGTCGCCAACCCCTATGTGGTCGTGTTCGCCAACCGGACGAGCGTGACGCTGCTCGCCTATGCGCTGCTGCCGTGGCTGCTGTTGTGCGTCCAGCGCGGGTTGCGGTCGCCGCGCGGTTGGTGGTGGCCGGCGGCGCTGGCACTGCTGGTCACGTCGCTCGGCGGCGGCGTCAACGCCGCGGTCGCCGGCTGGGTGCTGCTCGGGCCGGCGCTGCTGATCGTCTACGAGCTGCTGCTCGGCGGCGTTGCGTGGCGCGACGCGGGCCGCTTCCTGGCCCGCGCGCTGCCGCTGACCCTGCTCGCCTCGGCCTGGTGGATCGCGCCGATCCTCGTCCAGGTCGGCTACGGCGTCGACTTCCTGCCGTTCACCGAGCCGGCCGGCGCGATCTGGACCTCGACCAGTATGAGCGAGAGCCTGCGGCTGATGGGCTTCTGGGTGACCTACCTCGGGGTGGGGTACGGCACCCAGCTCAGCCCGGCGTTCGACAGCGCGCCGACGCTGCTCGGCGCGCCGGGTCTGATCGTCTCGTCGTTCGCGATCCCGGGCCTGGCGCTCGCCGGCTTCGCCTGGACGCGGCGCTGGCGCTACGGGCCGTTCTTCGCCGTGCTGGCGCTGCTCGGGCTGCTGGTGATGTTCACCGGCTTTCCCGACGGGGCGCCGCTGCGTCGCGCGCTGCACTGGTCCTACGACCGCGTCGAGCTCGTCCAGTTCCTGCGCACGACCTACAAGGCGGGACCGCTGCTGGCGCTGGCGCTCGCCTGCCTCGCGGGTGTCGCGGCCGGCCTGCTGTGGGAGCGGCTGCGTGGGCGACTCGCGCTGGCGGTTGCCGCCTCGGTGGTCGCGGCGGCGCTCGTCGTCGGCTGGGCGTGGCCGCTGTTCGACGGTCGGGGGGTCGACGGGCAGATCTCCTTCGACGCGGTTCCCGCCGACTGGGAGAGAGCCGCCGCCGATGTCGACGGCGAGCTGCCGTCTGGGACGCGGGCGCTGGTCCTACCCGGCCAGGTCTTCCCGTTCTACCGCTGGGGCGGCACCCAGGACGCGCTGCTGCCGGCGCTGACCGACCGGCCGGTGTCGGTGCGCGGCGTGGTGCCCTACGCCGACCTGCGCGCGGTCGATCTGCTGTGGGGAACGGATGCGCTGGTCCAGCAGCGGCGGGTGCTGCCGGGCCAGCTCGGGCCGCTGATCCGGCTGATGGGCGCCGGCGAGGTGATCTCCGCGAGCGACGACGACCGCGATCGCAGCGGGGCCGTCGAGCCGCGCGCCGCGGCGGCGCAGCTCGCGCGCGGGGCGGACCTCTCCTCGCCGCGGCGCTTCTTCGGAGCCGTGCGAGCTCATCCCGTGACCGGATCGCCTGGGCTGGTGCGCGTCCAGCCGCTGCGCGGACCGCTGGTGGTCGACGGCTCGGCCGCGACGCTGGCCGGCTTGGCGGCGCTCGGCGGGCTGCCGCGCGAGCGGACGATCCTCTACGCCGCCGATCAGACCCGCGACGAGCTGCGCCGCGCCGCCCGCGGCGGCGCCGAGATCGTCGTCGGTGATTCCAACCGCCGTCGCGTGATCCTGCCGTCGCAGCCGCGCCAGGCAGAGGGCGCGACGCTCGCCACAGATGCCGAGATCCCGCGCGACGGAGCAGTGCTGAATCCGTTCGACGACTATGGGACCGACGCCCAAACGGTCGCGGTCTACGACGGTGCGCGGGCAATCCTTGCGCCGTTCTCGCCGTCGTTCGTCCAGTTCCCAGAGCACCGTCCGTACGCCGCTGTCGACGGCGACCCGGCGACGTGGTGGAGCGCCGAGCGCAACTTCGACGACGACCGTCGCTGGATCGAGATCGACTTCGGTCGGCGCATCGACGTGCCGTCGCTCGAGCTGCTGCCACAACGCGAGGCGCGCACCGACCTGACGGCGGTCGAGATCGCTGGTCGGCGCTACCCGGTCCGTCCCGGCTGGAACCGCTTGCCGGTCGGCTTGCGAAACGTGGACAAGCTTCCCGTCGCGATCGCGGGGGTGGCGGGCCCACCGACGACCCGGACGCGCGGCCCGGGGGCGATCGCCGAGCTGCGCATCCCAGGTGTCCGTGTGCGCGAGTCGCTGCGGCCGCCGGTGGTGGCGACGCGCGCGCTGGCCGGCGAGAAGCTGGTCCACGCGCCACTCAGCTTCGTCTTCGAGCGCACGACCGGCAACGATCCGTTCCACCGCCGTGCGCGCATCGATCCCGACTCGACGTCGGTCCCGTCGGGCGACAGCCAGAGCGCCGCGCTCGTTGCGGCGGCCGGTGACGGCGAGACGTCGCTCGCCCGCCGCTTCGAGCTGCCGGCGACGCGGCGTTGGCGAGCCGACGGTTGGGTGACGGTGGCGCCCGGCGGCCGTCGCGCCGCGGCGAAGCGTTACGGCGACGCGGCCGGTCGTCTCGACATCCCCTGCGGCGCGGTCGCGGTGCGCGTCGCGGTGCGCGGCGAGCCTGACGGCCGCTCTCGACTGATGCTGCGGCCGGTCGGGACGGTCGCGGACGTGCTCGCTCGTCGGCCCTTGCGCGCCCGCCCATGCGGAGCGGCGGTGGCGCTGCCGGCGGGTATGGCGACGCTGGCGACCCCAGATGGTCTCCTGCGTACCGACTTGCTGCGGCTGCGCTCGGCGGCCCCCGGGCCGTTGCCGGCGCCGGTGGCGCCCGGCCGCGTGCTCGATCCTGGTGACGACGGCCGCGGCGAGCGGAACGGCGTTCGCGTCGCCCTGTCCGCGCCGGCCTGGCTCGTCCTCGCCGAGAGCTTCAACCGCGGCTGGCGCGCCGAGTGCGACGGCCGCGATCTCGGCGAGCCGCAGCCGATCGACGGCTTCGCCAACGGCTGGCGCGCACCGCGCGACTGCCGCGACGTCGACTTCGCCTTCGTGCCCCAGCGGACGATGAACGCCGGATTTGCCATCTCCGCGCTCGCCTGCGCAGCACTGCTGGCCCTGCTCGCGATCGGTGCGGTACGTCGCCGCCGACACCAGCGTCGTGGGGCGGATAGCGCGATCGACCAGAACAACGTTCTAGAACGAAATTCCAGTGGCTTGGAGCATCCGTTTGGTGGATCGTCCGGCGTTTCGGCGGAGCCCACGCCCCCGCTGCGTTGGGCGCTGGCGATTGGCGTCGCGGCTGGGCTAGTGGGCGCGTCCCTGTTCGCGTTGCGCGCGGGAGTGGTGATCGGTCCGGCGGTGGCGCTGCTGCTGCGGCGTGGGGTGGGCCCGTCGGTCCTCGCGCTGATCGCCGGTGCTCTGACGGCGATCGCCTTGCCGGCGATCTATCTGATCTTCCCGCCCGACGACGCGGGCGGCTTCAACTCAGAGTTCGCCGCCGACCTGACCGGCGCGCACTGGGTGGCGGTCGCGGTCTGGGTGCTGTTCGCGGTCGCCGTTGCGCTGACCGTCAGTACGGCCAGCCATCGGCGCCGAGCAGCCGCGCCGCCCGGCGCAGACGAAGCGTCAGCAGCACCTTGACCAAGACGTTGCGGGCGAACCACGGCAACTGAGCGAGCTGGCGCAGCGCGTTGCGGATCCGCGTGAGCCCGTGCAGATCCTCACGCCGGTAGTCGGCGAGCGAGCCGTCGCGGCCGAGGTAGCGCCCGTGGCCCGATAAGACGAGCAGCCGCAGTTGGGCGCCCGTCACGCCGATCGAGCTGAAGGAGTCGTGGATCAGCATCCGCCCGCCGGGCCGCACGCGCGCTCCCCAGTTGGCGATGTCGTCGCGGGCCGGCGCATAGCGGTGGGCGCCGTCGACGTGCAGCAGGTCGATCGCACCCGGCACGTCGCCGTGTGCCATGTCGGAGAAGCGCCGCACGTGCTCGACGCGGTCGACCACGCTGGCTGCGGCCAGGTTGGCGTGGAACGTCACCTTGTCGAGCTCGCCGGTGTCGAGCGCGCCGCGGATCTCGCCTGGGCCGCGGTCGCTGCCGGCGTGCGGGTCGATTGCCCAGACACGCGCGCCGTCTCTCGCACCGAGCGCAAGGACGATCGCCGACCGTCCGTGGAAGCTGCCGATCTCGACGATCGTCGCGTCGTCAGGCGCCGCCGTCGCCGCGTCCCACAGCCGCCGCAGCTGGGCCTCGGTCATCCATCCGTCGACGCCGCGCACCGCATCCAGCGCCCCGGGGAACCCGCTCAAAGCTTGCGCATCCGAAGTTCCAGGTCGCCAGCTCGCGCAGTCCTGGCACGCGGCAGATCGGCGCCGCCCACGGCCAGTAGCGCGGCTCGACGCGCTCGATCGCAAGCGCCGGTCGCGCCCGCACGAGCGCCAGCGTCGGCCCGATGTGACAGGCCCACAGTCCCTCGCCATAGGCGTTCTTGCGCGGCTTGCCGTGGCGGCGCTCGTAGAGCCGGGGCCCGCCCTCGGGACCTAGGTACTGGTAGGGCGTCATGTCGTGGCCGCCCCATGGCGAGTACCAGTTGGTCCACGATACGTACGCCCAGCCGTCCGGCCGCAGCACGCGCTCGATCTCCGCGATCACCGGCGCGGCGTCGGGCGTGTGCTCGAGCAGGTTCGAGCAGAAGACGCCGTCGACCGAGCCGTCGGCGAGCGGCAGCGCCCCGGCGTCGGCGATCAGCGCGCCCTCCGGCGGTCCGCCTGCCAGCGTGAGCTCCTCCTCGGAGTTGTCGATCGGTGTCACCTCGGCGCCGGTCGCCCGCAGCGCCGCCGTGTAGAAGCCTGGCCCGCAGCCGAGGTCGAGCACCCGCTGGCCGCGCAGCGGCCCGTAGCGGCGGTCGAGGTCGGCGGCCGCCTCGCGCGCCAGCAGCGAGTAGAACGGCTCCGGGTCCTCCTGCTCGCGGCGGAACAGCCGCCATTTTTCGCGCATGCTCACGCGGCGAGAGTCTCCCTAGGACGGGCGCGCAGCGACAGCGTGAGGATCGTGACGGCGCAGAACAGCTGGAGCCCGAACAGCACGATCGCGACCTCGGTCAGGTCGGCGCCGACGAACGCCAGCAGCCCGATCTCCAGCGCTGCGGCGACCGCCAGCACCCAAATGAAGCTCGACCGTCCGAGCGCGAGCAGGTACTGGACCGACAGGTAGGCGCAGGCCAGTAGCGCCATCGCCAGGCCGAGCCACGGCAGCGCGTCGGCCGCGCCGGTTAGATCCGGCCCGAACACCGTCCGCAGCAGCGGCTCGGCGGCGACCGCGTAGAGCGCGACCATCGGCAGTGCCGCAAGTGCGATCAAGGTCAGCGTTCGCATCAGCACCGGGCGCGGGTCGATGCCCTCGTGGCTGCGCCGCGCCGCCTCCGGCAGCAGGTACATGCCGAGCCCGACGGCGACCCAGATGATCGCCTTGGCGGCGACCGCCGCAACGCCGTAGGAGCCGGCGAGCTCGTCGGAGACCTCGTGCTTGACGACGATCACGTGGACCTCCTGGAGCGCGAACAGCAGCGTCAGGCCGATGACCGGAATCCAGGCCCCGGCGAGCAGGTCGAGCAGCGGCCGGCGGTCGCGGCGCTCGGGCAGCTCCTGGGCGAGCGGACGCGCTAGCAGCAGCGCGATCGCGACCAGCGCCAGTGGTGTCGCGAGAAAGGCGCCGGTCACATCGAGGCCGACGAGCACGAGCACGACGCCGAAGGCGAGCCGCGCGAACGCCTCGCCGATGATGCTGCCGGCCACGATGCGGTAGCGGCGGTAGCCCTGCAGCGCCCCGCGCTCGACCGAGACGATCATCCAGAGGAACGCGCAGACCGGTACCGCGGCCGCCGCCCAGACCTGGTCGACGTTGAGTATCGCGCCGAGCACGTCACGCAGCGCCACCGCCGCGATTGCCACCAACACGGCGCCGAGCGCGATCCGCGAGATCCAGTGGCGGACGCCGGCTCCGCCGCCCGGACCGGGGGCGGAGATCTCGCGCGCGACCGCGATCTGCAGCGCCGAGCCCGGGACCATCAGGATGATGAACGCCGACAGCAGCGCGGCGAGCGAGCCGTATCCGCCGGCCCCGAGCAGGCGTGCGAAGACGACGGTGAAGACGAGCGCGATCACGTTGCTGACGATCACGGCGGCGGCAAGCCCGCCGGCGCGCCCGAAGTCGCTCTGGGCAAGGTCCGACAGCGAGCGCGCCGGCGACCGGCCCTCGGCGTACTCGGCCTCCAACGCGGCGAGGGTCGCGCCGGCCGTGGCGTCCCAGTTGAACTCGGCGGCGCGGGCGGCCGCTCGCGCGCCGAGCCGCTCGCGCAGCTCGCGATCGGCGACGATCCGCGCGACCGCGTCTGCGAGTCCCTCTACGTCGTCCGCGAGCAGTCCTGTCTCGTCGTGGACGATCGACTCGCGCAGCCCGCCCTCGGCGATCGCCACGCTTGGCGTCCCACAGGCCGCCGCCTCCATCACGGTCAGGCACCAGCCCTCGTTCGACGACGCCGTCACGTGGACCCACGCGGAGGTCAGCAGCTCGCGCTTGCGCCGCTCGTCGACGTGGCCGTGCAGACGCACCCGATCGTCGAGCCCACGCCGCGCGATCTCCTGCTCCAGCTCCGCCATGTGCTCGCCGTCGCCCGCGATCTCCAGGCGCGCGTCCGGCACCCGCTCGAGTGCGTCGAGCAGCAACTCGATCCGCTTGTAGCGCTTGAGGCGGCCCAGGTAGAGCAGCGTCGGCCCATCGGCGCGCGCGTCGCCGACCGGGACCAGGTCGACACCGTTGCGCACGATCTCGATCGACTCGGCCGGCACGCCATGCTCGGCGATCTCCGTCGCGGCCGACTCCGACACCGTCAGGAAGCGGGCGTCGCGATAGAGCAGCCGCAGCGGCAGCGTCTCGAGCAGGAAGGCGGCGACCTTCCCGCGCCGCCGGCCCATCTCCTCGACGTAGTGGCGGCGGTGGATGTGGTGGACGAGCACCAGCCGCGGCGTGCGCAGCCACAGCGGCGTCAGGAAGGTGATCCCATTGACGATCTCGAGCACGACGTCGGCGTCCGGGACGAGGCCGCGCCATTGGCGCCAGATCGCACGCGGGAAGATCGTCGAACGCCCACCGACGCGGTAGATCGTCAGGTCGCCGTCGCGCTC
>CAMLNW010000101.1 GCA_946481495.1 uncultured Actinomycetes bacterium | reverse complement strand
TCGCCCGGGCCCTCCGCCTCGCCGATGGCCCCGACGAGGTCCACCGCGGCGTCATCGCCCGCCTGGAGCTAGCTCAGTACGGCAAGGGCAAGTGGTCGGGGTAAGTCGAAACCGCTAGCTGTCCCAGTCGTGCTCGGCGAGGATGGCGCGGAGATGGGACTTGGTGTCCTGATCGCAGAGGGCGCCGGTGATGCCGGCTTCGAAGGTGGTGCGGGGGTCGGCGCCGAGGGAGCGGGCGGCTGTGTGCTCGGAGTCGAGGTCGCAGCTGAAGAAGGTTGGGTCGTCGGTGTTGACGGTGCAGGGGATGCCGGCGGCGAGCATGGTGGGGAGTGGGTGCTGCTCGATTGAGGGGGTGACGCCGAGGCGGACGTTGGAGAGGACGCAGACGTCGCAGACGATCTGGCGTTCGGCTAGCTCCTCGAGCAGGTTGGGGTCGTCGACGGCACGGACGCCGTGGCGGATGCGGTCGGCGCCCAGCGCTTCGAGGGCGCCGCGGATCGACTCCGGTCCCGCGGTCTCGCCGGCGTGGGGGACGGAGGCGATGCCGCCGTCGCGGGCGATAGCGAACGCCTCGGCGTAGGGCTCGGGCGGGTTGCCGTCCTCGGGGCCGCCGAGGCCGAGGCCGACGATGCCGCGGTCGCGATAGCGGACGGCGTACTCAGCGGTGCGCTTGGCGGTGTCGCGGTCGCAGAGCCCGCGCGTTATGTCGGGCGTCAGGCGAATCTCGATTCCGACATCCTCGCGCGCCTGCGCGACGCCGTCGCAGAAGCCCTCGAAGCAGGTGTCGAGCGATACGCCCTGGGCGATCTTGTCGGTGGGAGAGAAGATCGCCTCTATGTAGACGGCGCCCTGGGCGGCGGCGCGGCGGGCGTAGTCGACGACGAGCTCGCGGTAGTCCTGCTCGGTTGACAGCGCCGGAGTCGTGGCGAACCAAGCCTTCATGAAGTGATCGAAGTCGCGGAAGCGCATGAACTCCGCGAGCGCCTCGGGAGTAGAGACCGGCAGCTCCCAGCCGTTGCGTGCCGCCGCGGCGATCAGCGCCTCCGGCGACACGGCCCCCTCCAAATGGACGTGCAGCTCGATCTTCGGGTAACTCATTGGGAGATAGTAAACCAGGTCAACCTGGTCGACCATGGTGGTATGCTTCTCGTATGGAAGTCACAGTTCAAGAGGCAAAGACACAGCTATCGCGCCTGCTGCGTCGTGTCGAGGCCGGGGAGTCGGTGACGATCCGTCGCGGACGTGAGCCCGTTGCGATTCTCGTCAGGGCGCCGGCAAAGCCTGGGCAGCGACAGATCTGGGGAGATTTGAAGGGATCGATCGGCCCTGAGTTCGACGACCTGCCCGAGGGCTTCGAGCATTACGCGTGAAGCGATTGCTGCTGGACACCAACGTAGTCGTATGGCTGCTGCTCGGCGAGCGCGATTCGGTCTCCGCCGAGGCGCAAAGTGCGCTGACGGACGAGCGCAATTCCATATCCCTGAGCGCGGTGAGCGTCTGGGAGATCGCGATCAAGCGCTCGCTGGGGAAGCTCCAGATCGATAGTGGATGGGCTCAGGCGCTGACGCGGCTCGATTTCGATCCGATGCCGGTCACCTCGCGGCACGCCGAGGGCGTCGAACACTTGCCCTGGCATCACCGCGACCCCTTCGACCGGCTGCTGGTCGCTCAAGCGACGCTCGAAGACCACGTGCTCGTGAGTGCCGACTTACAGATGACCGACTACGAGCTCGAAGTCGTCTGGTGATCGACGGCTAGAGCGGTATCTCCCAGAGCGGGAACCAGCGGGTCAGC
The DNA here is from genome assembly GCA_946481495.1 of uncultured Actinomycetes bacterium. The sequence continues at coordinate 7,295 of CAMLNW010000101.1, read as the reverse complement.
TCGGGCTCGATCGGGACCTCGTTGCCGATCTGGGCCTTGAGGCGCATCTCGCGCTCGTTGTCACGCTGCTGCTGGCCGGGGGCGGGAACGAAGGGGTAGAAGGAGCCGCGCTTGAAGTTGTAGATCAGGTAGAGCCGCTTGCCCTGCTCCTCGAAGGCGAAGACGGCGGCGAGCAGGCGGTCGCCGTAGCCGCCGGCCTGGAGCTCGGTCGAGATCGTGTTGAGCGAGACGACGAGGTCCTCGAAGTCCGGGTCGCGCAGGACGAGCCAGCGGTAGCCGAACTCGTCGTCGGCGGTCTCGAGCTTCGACTCCTGCTCCTCGGCGGTGCCGCGCAGCAGTTCCTCGGCGTCCTTCAAGATGTTGGCGAAGTCACCGGTAGCGAGCGGCTGGAAGACGATCCCGGCGGCGCCGGCGCTCTTGATGTCGAGCGCGGTCTCGAGCGTGATGTACGCCGTCGACATCGCGAACAGACGGTCGGGTGCGACCCCGGCCAGCTTCTTCTTGCCCCCCAGTATCGAGTCGAGGAAGCCCACGCGCTAGGCGGCGAGCGAAGCCGACGAGCCGGCGGCCTGGAGCTGCGCCTCGAGCTTGTTGAGCGCCTCGATCCGCTTCTCCATCGGCGGATGCGTGGCGAACAGGCTCTTGAGGCTGCCCTTGGCGCGCGCCGGGATGATGAAGAAGGCGTTCAACTCCTCGGCCTTGCGCAGGTCCTGGGAGGGGATCGAGTCCATCGCGCCGGAGATCTTCATCAGCGCCGAGCTGAGCGCGCTCGGCCGGCCGGTGATCAGTGCCGCGCCACGGTCGGCCGAGAACTCGCGGTAGCGCGACAGCGCGAGCATCAGGAAGAACGAGATCGCGTAGACGGCGAACGAGACGGCCATGATCAGCAGCACCGGAGCGCCGCCCTCATCGTCGTCGCCGCCGAAGAAGAAGGCGAACTGGAGGATCATCGACGCGACCGAAGCGAAGAAGCTGACGATCGTCATGATCATCACGTCGCGGTTCTTGACGTGGGTCAGCTCGTGCGCCATCACGCCCTCGAGCTCGGCGGGCGAGAGCCGGTTCATGATCCCCGTGGTGGCGCAGACCGTCGCGCTCTTCTGCGAGCGTCCCATCGCAAAGGCGTTCGGGACGTCGGTGTCGGCGACGGCGATCTTCGGCTTCGGCAGGTCGGCCTGGATGCAGAGCCGCTCGATCATCGCGTGCAGTCCCGGGGCCTCCTCGGGCGAGACCTCCTTGGCGCCCATCGACGCAAGCGCGAGCTTGTCGGAGAGGAAGAGCTGGGCGAGCGTCAGCGCGCCGACGGCGACGACCATCATGATCGCGCTGGCGCCGGCAGTGAACAGCACGCCGACGAAGGCCACGTAGAGCAGGCCGAGCAGGAACATCGTTCCCAGCATTCGGATCTGGAGCCCGGTGTCGCGGCCGAACGAAGTCTTCTGAATCGCCATGTACTCGAAGCATAGTGAGGGGGTGCACGATCCATTGCATCCCCTCGGAAAGCCGCTTTGGGCGTGTTACTTTGGCTCAGTCCCGCCGGTCGATTTGCCTGCACACGGCGGCAATCGCGATGTCTGTCGGGATGTAGTCCCTCTTTTCCATGCGCAAGTACTTCTGGATTCCGATCGTTCTCGGCCTGTCGGCCTATGTGCTGCTGCCCCTGCCCGGGCAGACGGCGCCGCTGTCGGAACGGATCGACGCGAAGCGCTCCCAGGTCGAGGAGAAGAAGCATCAGGAGGGCGTGCTGACCGAGACGATCTCCGGCTTCAACAACCGGATCAGGGGCCTGCAGGGCGAGATCAACAGCACCCAGCGCCGGCTCGGGACCGTCCAGACGGAACTCGACGCCCGCCGCGCCGAGCTGCTGAAGGTTCGCGACGACCTCGAGGTCGCCCGCGACAAGCTCGCCCGCGCCCGCAAGCGGCTCGGCATCTCGCGCGACGCGCTCGCCGAGCGGCTGGTTGAGCTCTACAAGTCCGACCGCCCCGACGCGCTGACCGTGATCCTTGCCGCCGACGGTTTCTCCGACCTGCTTGACCGGACCGAGTTCCTCGAGCGGATCTCCGACCAAGATCGCGACGTCGTGATCCTCGTTCGCAAGCTCAAGCAGCGCTTCGAGCGCCAGGAGCAGACGCTCGCGAAGCTGGAGCAGCAGAAGGAGGCGATCGCCGTCGCCGTCCTGCGTCAGCGCGACGAGATCGCCGCCGCGCGCGACCAGCTCGCCTCGACCCAGGGCGAGCTGCGCTCCGAGCGCAACGGCCGCTCGCACACTCTTGCGCAGGTTCGCGCCAGCCGCTCCGAGCTCGAGGGCGACCTCCAGGAGCTCGAGGCCGCCCAGGCGCGCGTCACCGGACAGCTCCAGGGCTCGCTGCCTGCCGGACCGATCAAGCACGGCACCGGTCAGCTGATCTGGCCGGTCAATGGCTCGGTTGTCTCGCCGTTCGGCCAGCGCTGGGGTCGTCTGCACGCCGGCATCGACATCGCGGTTCCGGCCGGCACGCCGATCCGCGCCGCCGACGGCGGCACCGTCGTCCTGCTCGGCTCGGTCTCCGGCTACGGCAACTACACCTGCATCCAACACACCGGCTCGCTGTCGACTTGCTACGCCCACCAGTCGGGTTATGCGACCTCACAGGGAGCGTCGGTGACCCAAGGCCAGGTGATCGGCTACGTCGGCTGCACCGGCCACTGCTACGGCGACCACCTCCACTTCGAGACTCGCGTTAACGGCTCTCCAGTGGACCCGTTCGGATACCTGTAGGCCGCTAGGGTCCGGGCCGTGCTCCCGGAGATCAGTATCGGTCCGATCACCCTGCAGACCTTCGGGATCTGCTTCGCGCTCGGGTTTCTCGCGGCGGGGGCGTTGGTTGCGCGCCGGCTCGAGGAGCTCGGCAAGCCGCGCGATTGGGCCTACGAGATGGTCTTCGCGGGAATCATCGGCGGGCTGATCGGCGGCCGGATCGACTTCATCCTGCAGAACTGGGACCGGGCGTCGGACGACTTCGTCGGCACGCTGTTCGGCGGAACCGGACTGGTCTGGCTGGGCGGCGTGATCGGCGGCACGATCGCCGTCTGCCTCTGGGCGCGCTGGCGCGGCTTCCTCGGCGTCGGGCTGTTCGACCTCTGCGCGCCGGCGCTCGCGCTCGGCAACGCGATCGGGCGCGTCGGTTGCCAGCTCTCCGGTGATGGCGACTACGGCCGGGCGACCGATATGCCGTGGGGAATGGCCTACCCCGACGGGACCGTGCGAACCCTGCAGGAGGTTCACCCGACGCCGATCTTCGAGACGCTCGCGATGGGCCTGATCGCGCTCGCGCTGTGGCAACTGCGCGACCGCGTCAAGCCCGGTGGTCTGTTCGCGCTCTATCTCGTGCTGGCCGGCTTCGAGCGGCTGCTGATCGAGTTCATCCGCCGCAACGACGACCTAGTGATCGGGCTGACCGAGGCGCAGCTGATCAGCGTCGCGATGATCCTCGGCGGCGCCTACTGGCTCGGGCGGCTACGCGGTAGTCCGCCGGGTCAGCGCGCCGCGGCGGCCTGAGTGGAAAGTCGGTCGGCGCTAGCCGATCGGTCCTGCCGCTGGGGCGGACGCTTCCGGCGTTGCGTTCGCGGCCGTTTGCCCGATGCCGCGCGGCAGCGCGGAACCGATTGCCGCTGCTAGGCAGAGGGTGAGCGCGACCGACGCACCGGCGGCGGTGCCGAGCAGGTGCGAGGCGTAGATGCCGGCGACGCCTGCGACGACGGCGGTCGCGCTAGCGGCGACCATCGCCCGGCCCGGCGAGCTGACATGATCGCGGACCGCCACGGCCGGCGCGACGAGGATGGCGAGTACGAGCAGGCTGCCGAGGCCTTGGACGGCAATTGCCAGCGCGGCGGCGAGCAGCAGGAGCAGCGCCAGGCGGACCGCCGTCGGTCGGATGCCGAGCGCGCGGGCGCCGGCGGCGTCGAGCGCAACCGCGCCGAACACCCGGTGCAGCGCGATCAGAGCGGCACCGCCGACCAGCGCCAGCGCGGCGGCCGCGACCAGATCGCCGTCGGTCACGCCAAGCGGGTTGCCGAACAGCAGCTCCTCGAGGCGGGCCGGCGCGCCGGGGCTGAGCGCGAGCAGGCCGCCGAGTCCGAGTAGGCCGGTCACCGCCACCGCCGTCGCGGTGTCCGAGCCGACGCGCGGATCGCGGCTCGCCAATGCGATCGCCAGCGCCGCGATCGCCACCCCCACGACGCCGCCGAGCAACAGCGGTACGCCCGCCAGGGCGGCCAGCACAAGCCCGGGCAGCAGCCCGTGGGCAAGCGACTCCGCCGGGTAGCTGAGTCTGAAGGTCGTGATCCAGTAGCCGAGCGCGCCGCAGAAGCCGCCGAGCAGCGCGACCTCGAGCAGCGCGCGGCGCTCGATCCCGGACTGGAGCGGCTCGAGCAGGTCCATCAGTGGTGGTGGTGCTGGACGGTGACCGCGCGAACCGGCCCGCCAGAGCCATCGTCGTCGAGTACGACGATCTCGTCGCCGTAGGTCTGCTCGAGCGCTGCGCGGGTCAGCGCCGTCGACGGGTTGCCGAAGGCGATCTGGCGCTGGTTGAGGCAGAGGACGCGGTCGAAGGCGCGCACGCTGTCGACGTCGTGGGTCGAGACGAGCAACGTGCGGCCCTCGTCGCGCAGCTCGCGGAACAGCGCCTCGATCCGTTCGCCGCTGGCGGGGTCGACGCCGGCGAGCGGCTCGTCGAGCAGCAGCACGCGTGCGTCCTGGACGAGCGCGCGGGCGAGCAGCACGCGCTGGCGCTGGCCACCGGACAGCTCGCCGAAGCGGTCACCCGAACGGTTTTCGAGACCGACTCGTTCGAGAGCGGCTTGGGCGGCTGCGCGATCGGCGCGCCGAGCCGGCAGCCACCAGCGGCCGTTGGCGAGCGAGCCCATCAGCGCGACATCGAGCGCGCTGACCGGGAAGTCGAGCCGTGTTCGCTCGGTCTGGGCGAGGTAGGCGGGGCGGCCATCGACGCTGACGCTGCCACGCAGCAGCGTCAGCTCGCCGGTCAGTGCGCGGAAGAGCGTCGTCTTGCCGCCGCCGTTGGGGCCGAGCACGCAGAGCGAGCTGCCGGCGGGCAGCGCGAAGTCTACGTCTTCGAGCGCCGGGGTCGGCTCGCCATACGTCGCGGTCAGTCCGCCGACCGCGACCGCAACGGCATCGCCGGCAGACGTTGGGTCGCCTTCGGCCGTACTTCGGCTGGAATGCGCCCAAGGTCGGCTGGATCGGCTCATGTCGCCTCCGCGACGACTGGGGCGGGGCCGCGACGGAGCAGGGCTGCGCCGAGGGCGGCCACGGCGTAGGCGGCCGAGCCGACCACGGCGACCGCGGGGCCGGGCGGGACGTCGAGCCAGAGCGAGACGTAGAGCCCTACGGCTCCCTGGGCGACGGCGACGGCTACCGCGGCGGCGAGCAGCGTGCCGATCCCGCGCGTCACGAGGCGTGCCGTCGCCGCCGGCACGACGAACAGAGAGGCGACGAGTAGCGCGCCGACGGCCGGCAGGGCGGCGACCGCGGCGACGGCGATCAGACCTAGCAGCAGCAGGTCACCAGTTCGCACCGGCAGGCCGAGGGCCGACGTGCCCGGCGCGTCGAATCCGGCCGCAGTCCAGGCTCGGCCGAGCAGTGCCGTCGCCACCACGGCGAGGGCGGCAGCGCCGGCCGCGACCCACAGGTCGCTGCCGTTGAGACCGAGCGCCGATCCGAACAGCAGCCGGTCGACAGCCGCGCCCGACTCAAAGACGTCGCTCGCGAGCACGACGCCGAGCGCCAGCGCCACGACGAGCGCGAGCGCCGTCGCCACGTCGCCCGGGTCGCGCCCCGAGCGGCCGGCTCGCTCAACGCCGCCGGCGTAGCCAAGCGCCACCGCCAGCGCGGCGAGGGTTGCGCTGAACCCCGTGCCGTCGGCGATCACCAGCCCAGGGAAGGTCGCGGTGCCGACGGCGTGGGCGAAGAAGGCCAGCCGTCGCAGCACGATCCAGGCGCCGAGCAGGCCGCCTGCGACCCCGAGCAGCGTCAGCTCGATCAACGCCGTGCGCATGAACGGCAGCTCGACGAGATCGCCGGGCGAGGGCAGCGAGGCGAGCGAGCTCACTAGCTAAATGTAATCGAGAATCATTCTCGATAACCGGATCGGGCCACTTCGCCCACTGTCAGCGCAGATTTGCCGTTGCTTCATAATCCGCGTCTCCATGGGCCAGGACGATGCGGAGCAGGCGTTGGCGGACCCCGAGCAGGCCGATGCCCTGCCCGGAGGGGTCGGTCACGTCTACCCGCTCGGGTCGCGGATCAACGCCGCCGGACGGCTCGAGGTCGGCCGTTGCGACGTCGTCGAGCTGGCGCGCGAGTTCGGCACGCCCGCCTACGTCTACGCCGAAGACGACCTACGCCTGCGCGCCCGCGCGATCCAGAACGCCTTCGCCGCCCGCACCGACGACTTCGAGGTGCTCTACGCAAGCAAGGCGTTCCCCTGCACCGCGGCGCTGAGGATCTTCGCCGAGGCGGGCCTGTCGTGCGACGTCGCGTCGGGCGGAGAGCTGTACTTCGCCCTGCGAGCCGGCTTCGATCCCGAGCGGATCTACATGCACGGCAACAACAAGACCGCTGCCGAGCTGGAGTACGCGCTTGCGAGCGGTGTCGGCCACATCATTGTGGACTCGCTCGACGAGATCGATCGACTCGAGCGCGTTGCCGCTGGCCGCAAGCAGAAGGTCTTGCTGCGCGTCACCCCCGGCATCCGCCCCGAGACCCACTACAAGATCGCGACCGGCCAGGAGGACTCGAAGTTCGGCCTACCGCTGGCGACGCTGCCGCAGGCGCTCGATCGCTGCGTGGCCGCCGGGCTCGAGGTCCGCGGCCTGCACGCTCACATCGGCTCCCAGGTCTTCGAGCTCGACGTCTATGACACGCTCGCCGAGGTGCTGGCGGCGGCGGGCGACTTTCCGGTGGTCAACATGGGTGGCGGCTTCGCCTGCGCCTACACGCGCGACCAGCATCCGCCGGCCGTCGCCGAGTTCGCCGAGAAGATGCTCGAGCGGCTGCCGAGCGGGGTCAAGGTGCTCTGCGAGCCCGGCCGCTCGCTGGTCGCCAACGCGGGCGTCACCCTCTACACCGTAGGCACCGTCAAGGAGATCCCGGAGATCCGCACCTATGTCGCGGTCGACGGCGGCATGGCCGACAACATTCGCCCGATGCTCTATGACGCCCACTACGAGGCCGAGGTCGCCGACCGCTTCGGCGACTCGACGCTCGGCGACGTCCTGAAGCGCCTGCCCGGCGT
>CAMLNW010000100.1 GCA_946481495.1 uncultured Actinomycetes bacterium | reverse complement strand
AGGACCTCGTCAACCTGGCCGTCAACGGTGAGGTGACCGACGCTCACTCACTACTCGGCGAGCACATCATGGAGTGTTGGACTGACCTGCACGGTCCTTCCGACCGCTCACTCGTCCACTGGCTGCGGCGGCTCGTCTTCCGCGGCGCCTGGCTCGACCAGCGCGTGCTCGAGGGCGAGCTGGAGATCGTCTTCGACGACGAGAACCACTCATTTGGCTACGCGCAGCCGGAACGCGGCTGGGAGCTGATCGAGCTCTCGCCCGAGCCGTCCTGGGCTCGCGTCGCTTACACGCGCCGCTAAGCCGCCTTTGGCTTCGGCCGTCGCGGTCGGCGGTGGTCTACCGCGTGCATGATCTCCAACACCCGCTCGGGGTCGTCGGTGACCTCGAGCATCTCGACGTCGCTCGGCGAGATCTTGCCTTCGGCGAGCGCGCTGTCGCGTAGCCAGTCGACGAGGCCGCTCCAGTAGGAGCTGCCGAACAGGACGATCGGGAAGTGACGGATCTTCTCGGTCTGGCGCAGCGTGGCGGCCTCGAACAGCTCGTCGAGCGTGCCAAAGCCGCCGGGGAAGACGACGAAGCCGCTCGAGTAGCGGACGAACATCACCTTGCGGACGAAGAAGTAGTGGAAGGTCAGGCTGATGTCGGCGTGCGGATTGGCGCCCTCCTCGTGCGGCAGCTCGATCGCCAGCCCGATCGAAGTGGCCCCGACGTCGCGCGCACCGCGGTTGGCTGCCTCCATGACCCCGGGCCCGCCGCCGGTGATCACGGCGAACCCCTCCTCCCCCATCCGCTGGGCCAGCGAACGGGCGGCCACGTAGTCGGGGTCGTCGGCCAGCGTGCGCGCCGAGCCGAAGAACGAGACCGCCTTGCCGATGTGCGCGAGCGCCTCGAAGCCGTCGCGCAGCTCGCCGTCGATGCGGGCGATCCGCGCCGCGTCGTCGAGCTCCGAGACGATCGTCAGCGACTCGGCCTCGAGCAGCTCCTCGTCCTTGGTGGTCGGCTTGCGCGGGTCGCGTTTCACCCGCATAACCCTATGGAGTGAGCGAGATCAGCCAAGCAGGTCGGCGCGCTGGGCGCCTGAACGCCCGGCGTCGACGGTCGGCTCGCTCGCATCAGCGGCGAGAACGACGCGGGTGCTCGCGACCCGCAGCTGCTCCGGGCTCTCACCGACCGCGGCGATGACCGTCAGCGATCCGCCCTCCTCGGCCCGGCGTCCGGCACCGAAGATCCGGCGGGCGACGCCCGGCGACACAGCCTCGAGCGTGTCGATCACGACGACGGCGTCGCCACCGCGCTCGACGACGCGCTTGGCGCGCTCGACGGCGAGCTGAGCCGCCTGGGCCTGCTCGTCGGGAGAGCTGTCGAACGACCCGCCGTAGACGGCGATCTCAGTCTCGCGCTTCCAGTCGGTGACCTCCTCGGGGCGGGCGCCGGCCAGGACGACGGCGAGCGTCGGCCCGTCGGGCTGGGCGGCCAGCGTGGCGACGACCTCGCGCAGCAGTCGCGTCGCGCCGGCGCCGGACGGGCCGGCGATCGCGACCCGCGATCCCTTGCCGAACGGCACGCTGCCGAGTGACGCCGGGGCGGCGAGCCGCTCGTGCGGGTGGACGGGGGTCAGGTCGCTGAACTCCGGCCGCTCGGCGGGAGGCTCGGCGGGGCCGCCGTCGACGCTCTCCACGCGCACCAGCGACGGGTAGCGCTCGTTGCGACGCGCCGGGCGGGCGGGACCGGCGATCTCGTCGCCGGGACGCAGCTCGCAGCGGCGGATCTGGGCCGGCGAGACGTAGACGTCAGCACCGTCGGCGACCCTCAGGAAGCCGCTGCCGTTGGGCAGCACGTCGAGCACGCCGGCGATCGTCTCGTGCTGCTCGTCGTCAGCGGGCTCGGACTCGGCCTCCGGCTCGTCGTCGACGTCGCCCTCGGGCTGCTCGGCCTCCGGCTTGTCCTCGATCTCGTCGCGGCTGCGGCCCTTACCGCGGCCCCTTCCACGCCCACGGCTGCGGCGCGGACGCTCGCGCTCGGCGGGCTCACTCTCAGTGCTCTCAGCGGCAGACTCGCCACCACCGAGGATCGCCGCCACGAGATCCTCGCGGCGCAGCGCGCGGTAGCCCTCGATCCCCAGCTCTGAGGCGATGGCATGAAGGTCGGCAAGTGGGCTGTCTTCGAGCTCCTTGCGCTGCAGGACTGACACTGAGGTTGCTCCTCGATCGGATTGCGAACGCGACAGGCTACTGACTAGGCCGGCGTGGACTCGCGCCGCAGCGCGTCGTCGAGCGGGGCGGACGGCGCCTCCGTGTCGCCGCGCACGGCGGCGCGTACCGCGAGGAAGTCGGCGACGCCAGCGACGTCGTGGACGCGCAGGACGCTGCCAACGTTGGCGTCGAGGGCCGGCTCGACGGCGGCGAGGGTGCCCGGATCGCGGTCGCGCGGGCGGCGCCCGGTGAGCGCGCCGACGAAGTCCTTGCGCGAGATCGCCAGTAGCAGCGGCCGGCCGAGCGCCTCGAGCTCCGGCAACCGACGCAACAGCTCGACCGAGTTGGCGGGCGTCTTGGCGATGTCGAAGCCAGGATCCAGCAGCAGCTGCTCGCGGTCCACCCCACGCTCGGCGACAGCATTCGCGCGGTCGGTCAACAGCTCGGCGACATCGGCTACGACATCGTCATAGGCCGGATAGGCGCGGGTCTTCGGTGCGACGCGGGTGTGGGTGATCACCAGACCGGCACCGCTGGCGGCACAAGCATCGGCGATCGCGGGATCGCTGAGACCGCTGACGTCGTTGATCAGCACGGCGCCGGCGTCGAGTGCGGCACGCGCGACCGGGGCGCGCCAGGTGTCGACCGACACCGCTATCCCCTCGGCCGCCAACCGCTCGACGAGCGGCACGACGCGCGTCGCCTCCTCGTCGACCGAGACCGCCTGGCGATCGGTACGGCCCGACTCGCCGCCGACGTCGACGATCGCAGCGCCCGCGGCCGCGAGCCCGAGCGCGCGCTCGACGAGGGCGTCGAGCGGCTTCTCGCCCTGAACGTCCGAGAAGGAGTCCGGCGTCGCGTTGACGATCCCCATCAGTGCGGGCGCGCCCGGCGGCAGGTCGAGACTGCGATCGCGTAGCCTCAGCTTCATGCCGGCTCCGCAGCGCTGGCTGCCGGCTCGCCGGGCGCCAGGCCCTCGGCGGCCGCAACTGTCTGCCAGTCCTCGAGCTCTTGCGCGACCCGCGTGTCGTCCCAAGCCAGCTCGGCCGCCATCGCCTTGGCGACGGCGCGGGGACCGGGCGCGTCGGCGGCAGTCAGGTTGGGTGCGTCGAGCAGTCCAAGCCGGGTTCGGCGTAGCAGGACGTCGGCGACTCCGCGCGCCTGCTCGTGACGCGCCGCGAGCACCGCCTCGGCAACGAGGTCTGGCAGCTCTGGAGATATCCGCCGCGCGAGCTCGGGATCGCCGGCGGCGATCCGCAGCACCTCGATCGCGCCGTGGCCGTAGCGGCCGATCAGCATCTGTCGCGTCTCGTCGTCGACGCCCGCGACGTCAGGCAGCTCGGCGGGATCGATGTCCATTCCGAGCGGGATCTCCGCGGTCCGGCAGGGGGCGTCGCGGCCCTCGCGCTCGACGATCCGGTCGACCGCCAGCTTCGCCATCCGGCGCCAGGTGGTCAGCTTGCCGCCGGTGATCGTCACGAGCCCCGAGCTGGTCTCGTAGAGCTCGGCCTTACGCGAGATGTCGACCGACTTCTTCGGGTCGCCGGTCGCGATCAGCGGTCGCACGCCGGCGTAGGCGCCGGTCAGGTCGGAGGCCTCGATCGACGTCGCGAAGAACTCGTTGACGGCATCGAGCAGGTACTCGACGTCATCGCCGGAAGGCGGGATGTGGTCGAGGTCGGCGCTGTCGTAGTCGTTGTCGGTCGTGCCGATCAGCGTGCGGCCGAGCCACGGCAGCACGAAGATCGAGCGTCCGCCACCGGCCGGGACGATCGCTCCTCCGACGACGTTCAACAGCGCGCGCGAGACGGTGATGTGGGTGCCGCGGCTGGGACGGATCGTCGGCACCTCGGCCTCGCGGTGCAGCTCCTCGGGGCGAATTCGGTCGGCCCAGACTCCCGTCGCGTTGACGACGTTGGTCGCGCGGATCTCGAACTCGCCGCCACCGATCGCGTCGCCGTAGCGCTCGGCCTCGCCGAGGATCGTCAGGGTGAGGCGGACGTCGTCGGTCTGGCAGTCGTAGAAGAGATAGGCCGCGGTCGGCTCGCGGTCCGCAAGCGCGGGCAGCAGCCGCAGCGTCTCGGCGGCGTCGACCGTGCGGTGGCGATCCGGGCTCCAGGACTCCTCGTCGACGCGACGCCGGCGGCCGCTGTCGCCTCCGCCGCGGCGCAACCGGCGATCGCTCGCCATCACGTCGTACATGTTCAGGCCGACGCCGAGCACGCGGTCGGGGCGGCGGCCGTCGAAGGCAGGGATCAGCAGCGGCAGCGGGCGGACGAGGTGCGGCGCCAGGTTGACGAGCAGCTGACGCTCGAGCAGCGCCTCGCGGACCAGGCCGAGGTCGAAGTTCTGCAGGTAGCGCAGGCCGCCGTGGACCAGCTTGCTCGAGCGCGAGGAGGTCCCTCGGCGTAGTCTTGGCGCTCGACCAGCGCGACGCTGTAGCCGCGCGAGGCGGCGTCGAGCGCGACGCCGGCGCCGGTGATCCCGCCACCGATCACGACGACGTCGAACTCGTCGCGCTCCAGCGTCGCGAGGGCTTCGGCGCGCGCGATCACGGCAAGTAGCTCACGAAGTCGGTCGGGGCAAGGCGCTCCGGCGGGCTCTTCTCCTGGCGCGCGTGGCCGAGGTGGATCAGCCCGACGAACAGCTCGTCGCGCTCCATCCCGACCGCCGCGGCACCGTCCGGCGTGCGCAGGACGCCGGGCGTGCGCCAGTAGCCGGCGAGCCCGCGGTCGTGAGCGGCGAGCAGCACGATGAAGACGGCGCAGGCGGCCGCGCAGACGTCCTCCTCGTCCTGGACGGGATCACCGGTCAACTTGACCGAGGCGCAGACCAGCGTCGGCGCTCGATCCAGCTTTGCGGCGGCCTCGGGACCGGCTGCGGACTTCAGCCGCGCGAGCGACTCCGGGCCCAGGACGCGGAACCGCCAGGGGTTCGTCAGATGGTGGTTGGGCGCCCAGCGCGCCAGCTCGAGCAACTCGTCGAGGATCGCCCGCTCAACGGGCTCCTGCTTGTAGACCTTGTGGGTGCGCCGCCCACGGATCGCCTCTTCCAGCTCCACGAGGGCGACGGTACCGCAGACGGCTCAGGCGGTCGCGCCGTGGTGGCGCACGCGCCAGCCGATCGCCGCGGCGAGCGCCAGGGTGGCCGCTATGCCGGCGGCGACCAGCGCGGGGCCTGGACCGCTGTCTCCACCACCGCCGGCCCCGGCGCCTGCACCGGTCGGGACCGCGATCGCGGCTGATGCCTTGCCGCGTTTGACCGGCGCCAGCGGAAATGGCTTGCGCCGCAACGCCGCGAGCGCCTGCGACGTCACCCAAACCGGTGTCTGATCGCTCGTCCGCGAGTAGGAGATGTGGCCGTCACGGCGCTGGAGTCCGCGCAGGTAGGCAAGCGGATCGGCGCGCAACGAGCCGAGCGCGGTGCGCACCGCGACCAGTCCCTGCACCGCCCACGATGTCGACTGCGCGTTCGAGTCGCGTCCGGCGAGCTGGCCCCAGCCGCCGTCGGCGTTCTGGACCCCACGGAGGTAGTCGACGCCCGCGCGCGCGGCGGTGCCGCCACGGCGCCCCGCCGAGGCGAGCGCCTGCAGCACCGACCCGGTGTCGTCGACGTCGGCCGACGAAGACGGGACGAACCCCCAGCCGCCACCGCTGGCCTGCGCTCGCTCGAGGAAGTCGGCAGCCTTGCGCACGCGCTCGGAGCTGACCGGCTCGCGGGCGGCGCGCAGCGCGAGCAACCCGAATGCCGTCCAGGCGGTGTTCGACTTCCACGAGCCGTCGGAGGCCTGCGCACGCCGCAGCTTGGCCAGCGGGTTGGCACCGGCGAAGCGACGCGCTGAGAGCCCGGCCGCGCGCAGCACGAGGATCGTCCGCTGCAACTCGCCGATGTCGCCGAAGCTCTTGCTCTTCGCACGTAGGTAGTCGATCGCCGACCGGCCGCGCGGGCGCTTGGCATCGCGTGGGTTGAGCCCCGCGGCGGCCAGCCCCAGCGCGGACCAACCAGTCATCAGCGAGCTCGACGACTGCCCTGGGCTACCGCTGAAGCCGCCGTCGCGGTTCTGAGCACCACGCAGGTAGGTCGCCGCGCGGGCGGGCGCCGAGGCAGCCGCCGCGGCGTCCGACTGCGCGGCATCGGCGGACGGCGCCGACGCGCTCAACGCGGTGGCGACGGCCAGCCCGGCGACGACCGCAGCGACAGCTCCGCCGGCGGCACCTCGACGGGCGGCGGGAGCCGCCCACGTCATCTCGAACCGGCGTCGGTAGCGGCGCAGCGAGCGGACGAAGACCGGTCCGATCAGCAGGCAGAAGACGACGTTGCCGACGGCGTGAGCGATGTTGTAGGGCAGCGACGTCGCCGAGATCGCGAGATAGGTCGAGAGGTCCTGGCGGGCGGCGAGCGTCCACTGGTAGACGTCCATCAGGGCACCGAAGGCAAACCCCGCGATCCCGCAGTAGATCGCCAGCTCGATGCGCCCGAGCTCGCGCCCGCGCGTGCCCCAGGCGAGCAGGCCGCCGCCGATGCCGACGGCCCCCCAGGCCGCCATCTGCCAGACCGTCCAGGGTCCCTGACCGAGGAAGACGTTCGACGCGATCGCCCCGATCGCGCCGACGGCGAAGCCGGGCGCGGCGCCGAGCGCATAGCCCGCGAACAGCACGATGTCGGTCGTCGGCTTGACGTTCGGAATCGCGGCGAACGCGAGCCGCCCGACGACGGCCAGCGCGGCCAGAACGGCCACGACGCCGACGACACGCGCCGGCGGGCGCTTGCGCTCGTACCAGGCGAAGCCCACGACGAGCGCGAGCAGTACGAAGGAGGACATCTGCCAGGTCATCGAACCAGCTCCCTTCCGATCAGTTCCGCGCCCTGCTCGGGCACCAACGCCCCGCCCGCGCCGTCGAGCGCACGCGCTACCTCAGTCGAGAAGTGCCAGCCACCGGCGAGCAACTCGGCGGGTGGCCCGTCGGCGATCACGACACCGTCGCCCATCAGCACGACGCGGTCGGCAAAGGCGGCGGCGAACTCGGTGTCGTGAGTCGCGACGATCACCGCCGCGCCACCGTCAGTGAGCGCTCCGATCCGCGCGACGAGCGCGTCCTTGTGGACACGATCCATGCCACGCGTCGGCTCGTCGAGGCAGACGGCGACGGATGGCGAATCGCCCGCGAGCACGACCTCGAGCGCCAGCCGCTGACGCTCGCCGCCCGAGAGGTCGCGCGGATTGGCATCGGGCCGCTCGGCGAGACCGGCGGCCGCCAGTGCGTCGGCGCCGCCCTCGTCGATCGCGTGCTCGTGGATCAGATAGTCGCCCGGGTTCTGGAGCAGCAAGGCGACCTCGCCGGTGCGCTCGATGCGACCGCGGGTCGGCGCCGCCAGCCCCTTGAGATGGCGCAGCAGTGTCGACTTGCCGGCGCCGTTGCGGCCCATCAGCGCGATCCGCTCACCAGGCGCGACGCGGAGGTCGACGCCGCGCAGGATCGCCGGTCCGTCCGCGATCTCGTGCCAGACGCCGCGCGCTTCAAGCGCTGCCGACGCCTTGCGGTCACGCCCTCTCGGCGTCGGAGGATCGGCCGGCAGCGCATCCGGCGTCAGCCCCGCCGCGCGCAGGCCGTCGCGCGCGTCCTTGACCGATCGCGGCAGCGGACGCAAGTCGGCGAGCGAGAACAGCCGCGCGACCGGCGTCGCCAGATTGCCACCGTCAGCTACCGCCCAGTCGAGGAACTCGCGTGGCGCGGCGTCGCAGACCACGGCGCCGTCGGCCATCGCCACGACGCGGTCGGCCGCCGGCAGGCAGCGGTCGATCCGGTGCTCGGCGATCACGACCGCCGTCCCCCACTCCTCGTTGAGCCGGCGCAGCAGCCAGACCAGCTCGTCGCCCGCGACCGGGTCGAGCTGCGACGTCGGCTCGTCGAGCACGAGCAGCGCCGGGCGATGGACGAGCGCCGCGGCGATCGCCACGCGCTGCAGCTCGCCGCCGGACAGCGTGTCGGTACGGCGATCGAGCAGACCAGCAATCCCAAGCGCCAGCGCGACCTCCTCGACGGCGCGTGCGATCACGGCCGGCGACTCGCCACGGTGCTCGAGCGGCAGCGACAGCTCAGCGCGGACGCCGCCCATCACGACCTGGGTCTCGGGGTCCTGGAAGACCGTCCCGCAGACGGCGGCCAGCTCGCCCGGACCGTGGTCGCGAACGCTCATCCCGGCGACTTCGAGCTCGCCCGACACCTCGCCGCCGTGGAAGTGCGGCACCAGACCGCAGAGCGCGCGCAGCAGCGTCGACTTGCCCGAGCCGGACTCGCCGGCGAGCAGCGTGAAGCCGCCGGGCGCGAGCACGAGCGTCACGTCGCGCAGAGCGGGAGCGTCGCGCTCGGGGTAACGGTAGGACAGGTTCTCCGCCGCGACGATCGCTGTCTCAGGCACGGGCTGCGACCCCCAGACGAGCGCCACGACCTGCGAACGGCAGCGCGACCGCGCCGAGCAACAGTGCGCAGAGCAGCAGCTCGGACGGGCCGAACGCGATCTCGATCCTTGGGTAGACGACGACAGCGCCGGTGCCGGCGAGCTTGAAGACGACGGCGGAAGACGCGACGACCGCGGCAGCCGCCCCGACGCGCAAATCGTGGCGGGACCACGGCTGGCGGCGGCGTTCCGGGCGACCGCCAACCGAGTAGCCGCGCACCTCGAGCGCGGCTGCGACCTCGACGGCGCGGTCGAGTGCTCCCGAAAGGGCCGCGCGGGCGACCGCCAACCGGCTTGGCGGGACCGGCCGGCAGCGCGCGGCGTCGCCCATCCGCAGCGCGTTGTCCAGCGCGGCATGCAGCAACGGCGAGAGCACGCGCTCGGGCCGCTCGACACCCGCCGCCCGCAGCAGCCCGGCGGCCGTCTCGACCTCGCTGGTGGAGGCTGCTCGAGGGCGCGGCCTGCTGCTGGCGGCGGGACCGCGGTTCGGCGCGGGGCACGCGTTCGAGGAC
>CAMLNW010000099.1 GCA_946481495.1 uncultured Actinomycetes bacterium | reverse complement strand
GACACAGTACCGGTCGTGACGTCCTGTGTCGCCTGCCAACCTGTGACGAGCGCACAGTTGGTGGTCAAGACACGCGCCTGGTTGCCGAGGATGAGGAGCGGGGGGCGCGCTGGGAGCTGACGGAGCCGGGGCAGCGGGCTGTGGTGGCGAAGGGTGGACGGAGTGGGAGGGGGAACAAGGCCTTTGCGGGGCCGACGCGGCAGACGCCGCGGTTGGCGGAGCGCGGGCTGCCGGGGGACGAGGGCTGGTTGGAGCTGCGCTTGCGGCTGCTGGCGGACGCGGGGTTGGTTGGGCTGCCAAACGCTGGGAAGAGCTCGCTGCTGGCGCGGTTGACGGCTGCGCGGCCGAAGGTGGCGGGCTATCCGTTCACCACTCTGTCGCCGGTGCTGGGGACGATCGAGGCGGATGAGCGACAGCTCGTGGTGGCGGACATTCCGGGGTTGATCGAGGGTGCAAGTGCGGGGGCCGGGCTGGGGCATGAGTTCCTGGCGCATGTGGAGCGCTGCAGGGTGCTGGTGCACGTGTTGGACCTGGCTCCCTTGGACGGGTCGGATCCGGTGGCGAACCACTCGGCTGTGGAGTCGGAGCTGCGCGAGCACGGCCACGGGTTGGCCGAGCTGCCGCGGATCCTCTGTCTGTCGAAGGCCGATCTGGTGGCGCCGGAGGATGTAGAGATGGCGATCTTGGAGTGGCGCGAACGGCTTGGCCTGGGCGCGGAGCCGGCGGTTGACGCGACGGCCGAGGAGCTGGTCGCCGGCGTGGTCCAGCCGACGGGCGAGCGGGTGCTCGACGTGGTGGCGACATCGTCGGCAGTGGGGACGGGACTCGAGGAGCTGCGCGCGGCGATCGTGCGAGCCGTCCCGGAGGACGAGGCGCCGGAGGCAGCGCCGGCCGAGGTCGTGGCCGAGCACCGGGTCTACCGGCCAGGCGCCAACGACACCTTCAACGTCGAACGGACCGACTCGGGCGGCTATCGCGTCACCGGGATGCGCGTGGAGCGGCTGCTGGCGCGCCATGACCTCGAGAACGAGGAGGCGCAGCGCTACGTCGAGGATCGGCTGCGGCGGATGGGCGTGATTGCGATGTTGGAGTCGGCTGGCTTCGAGCCGGGCGACGACGTGGAGATCGCGGGCACGGTCTTCGAGCTGGACCCCGGGTAGCCTGCCCGGCCAATGGCATCGCTGGTCGTAAAGCTGGGGTCGAGCATCGTGGCCGACCCGACGGGGGAAGTGCGGACTGACGTGCTCGCGCGGATCTGCGACGCGGTGGCGGCTCGGCACGCGGCGGGCGACGAGGTCGTGCTGGTGACTTCGGGAGCAATCGCCCGCGGGATGCGGCTGATGGACCTACCGGCGCGCCCGGCCGCGATGGAGGAGCTGCAGGCGGCCTCCGCCGTCGGTCAGGGCAAGCTCTACCGGACCTACGACGAGCTGCTGGCGGCGCGCGATGTGCCGAGCGCGCAGGTGCTGCTGACCTTCTTCGACATGTCGGCGCGGACGCACTACCTAAACGCGCGCCACACGCTGCGCAAGCTGCTCGACTGGGGTGTCGTGCCGGTGATCAACGAGAACGACACGACGACGACCGACGAGATCTCGTTCGGCGACAACGACTTCCTGGCGGCCCAGGTGGCGATTCTGCTCGGATCCGACCGGCTCGTGCTGCTGACCAGCACCGACGGCCTCTACAGCGCCGATCCGACGCTCGACCCGACCGCGCGCCCGGTTGCTGAGATATCGAGCATCGAGCAGCTCGAGGAGCTCGACATCGGCTTTTCGTCGTCGCCGCTCGGCTCGGGCGGGATGCGCTCGAAGGTCGTCGCCGCCGAGATGGCGACAGCGGCTGGCATTCCGGTCACGATCACGACCGGACTCGATCCCGAGACGGTCGGTCAGGCGCTCGAAGGCTCCGCCGTCGGGACGCTCTTCCATCCGCAGGACGGACGTGTGTCGAGCTTCAAGCTGTGGCTGAAGTACGCCAAGTCGACGCACGGCTCGCTGGCGGTCGACGAGGGAGCCGAGCGGGCGCTGCGTGAGCGCGGCACGAGCCTGCTGCCGGTTGGGATCGTCGACGTGCGTGGCGAGTTCGAGGCCGGCGACGCAGTCGAGATCCGGCCGGCGGCCGGCGGCGGCCGTCCGATCGGCAAGGGCATCGTCAACTACTCGGCGGCCGAGCTGCGGCGGATCAAGGGAATGAAGTCCGAGACGGTGCTGGAGACCATTCCGCGCGCCGCCGAGGAGGCCGTCCACCGCGACTACTTCGTCCTGGATTAGGCCGGGGTGACTTCCGTGGGCCGTTACCCTTGGCTCATGGCAACCACTGCCCAGTCGGTAGCTGACGTCTGCAAGGCCGCGCGCGAGGCTTCGCGTGCGCTTGCGACCGCCAGTGATGACACCAAGGATGCCGCGCTCGAGGCGATGGCGAGCGCGCTCGAGCAGCGGCTAGGCGAGGTGCTCGAGGCCAATGAGCGCGATATGGCGGCCGGTCTCGACGCGGGTCTGTCGGCCGCGCTGCTCGACCGGCTGAAGCTCGACGAGACGCGGGTGCGCGGGATTGCGGCCGACGTGCGCAAAATCGCGGCACTGCCCGATCCGGTCGGCGAGGTGCTGGAGGGATGGCGACTCGAGAACGGGCTGGAGATGCGCAAGCTGCGCGTCCCGCTCGGCGTCGTCGCCGTCGTCTACGAGGCGCGGCCGAACGTGACGATCGACTGCTCCGCGCTCTGCCTGAAGTCCGGCAACGCGATCGTGCTGCGCGGTTCGTCGATGGCGACCCACTCGAACGCAGTGCTCGCCGAGATCGCCGCGAGCGCGGTCGAGACGGCGGGACTGCCGCGCGAGGTCATCTCGCTGGTCGCCGGCGGTGGACGCGAGGAGCTAGCCGAGCTGGCGACCCAGGCCGGCGTGGTCGACCTGATCATCCCGCGTGGCGGCGAGGGCCTGAAGGCGGCGCTGCAAGAGGTCGCGACGGTTCCCGTCATCTACGCGGCGGCCGGCAATTGCCACGTGTACGTCGACGCCAGCGCCCATCTCGACGACGCGCTGAAGATCGTCCTGAACGCCAAGGTCCAGCGCCCTGGTGTCTGCAACTCGGCGGAGACGCTGCTCGTGCATGCCGACGCGGCGCCAGAGTTCCTGCCGAGTGTGCTCGCTGAGTTGCGCGAGGCCGGCGTCGAGCTGCGCGCCGACGCGCGCACGCGCGCGCTGGCTGGCGACCTCGCCGACTCGCTCGGCGACGCCGACGAGGACGACTGGGCGACCGAGTACCTGGCGCTGATCCTCGCGGTCAAGGTCGTTGACTCGCTCGACGAGGCGATCGACCACGTCAATCGCTACAGCTCGGGTCACTCCGAGTCGATCGTCACCGACTCGACTGAGGCGGCCGAGCGCTTCACGCACGCGGTCGACGCGGCCTGCGTCTATGTCAACGCCTCGACGCGCTTCACCGACGGCGGCGAGTTCGGCATGGGCGCGGAGATCGGCAACTCGACCCAGAAGCTGCACGTGCGCGGGCCGATCGGCGTGCGCGAGCTGACGACCTACAAGTACGTGGCCGAGGGCACCGGCCAGACCCGCGAGTGAGCAACCTCGGCGGCGGCCAGCGCGAGCGGGTCGGGATCCTCGGTGGGGCGTTCAACCCGCCGCATCTCGGCCATCTCTGGCTCGCGCAGGAGGCCTACGTCCGGCTCGGTCTCGACCGTGTGCTGCTGGTCCCGTTCGGGGAGCCGCCGCACCGCGAGCTGGACGCGGACCCCGGTCCGCGCGAGCGGCTGCGGCTGGCGCAGATCGCCGCGGACGGCGACGATCGCCTGCTCGTCTCACCGATCGAGACCAACCGTCCCGGTCCGTCCTACATGGCCGACACACTGACGTTGTTGATCGAGATCGAGCCTGCCGCCGAGCTGACGCTGATCCTGGGCGCTGACCAGGCGATGAAGCTGCGTAGCTGGCACGAGCCGGAGCAGGTTCTGGAGCTCGCGCGGATTGCCGTCGCCGACCGCAACGGCGTCGGTCGCGACGACGTCGCCGCTGAGCTCGAAGGGCTGCCGGGCGCCGACGCGATCGAGGGCTTTCGACTGCCGCGGATCGAAGTCAGCTCGACCCTGGTCCGCGAGCGCGTCGCGGCCGGTTTGCCGATTCGCTACCTCGTGCCCGACGCCGTCGCCGATCACATCGCGTCGGCGGGTCTCTACCGCGCGACCGCCGAGGCGGCCCGATGAACGCCGAGCACTCGGCAACCGCCGCCGCCGCGCTCGATTCCGAGCAGCTCGCCAACCGGATCGCCGAAATCGCCTCGGATCGCAAGGCGATCGACATCCGCGTCGTCGACGTCCGTGGTCTCGTCAGCTACACCGACTACCTCGTCATCTGCTCCGGCAACACCGAGCGTCAGACCAACGCGATCCGCGATGCGATCCACAAGGAGCTCAAGGACGACCACGGCCTGATGCCACGCCGTTCCGAGGGAGCCAGCGAGGCCCGCTGGATCCTGCTCGACTACCTCGACTGCGTCACCCACATCTTCACCCCCGACGCACGCGACTACTACCGCCTCGACAAGCTCTGGGGCGACGCCCCGCAGCGCAGCGTCGACTAGCTTTTCCGTCCTGCACATATGCGATGATGCGTCGCATGCAGGGACCAAATCTCAAGGGAGCGATCGCGGAGACGAAGATCGTCGCTGCCGCCACAGAGCTGGGGATTCCGGTCTACACGCCGGTCGCCGAGCACGGGCGCGCTGACATGGTGTTTGACGTGCATGGCCGGATGATCCGGATCCAATGCAAGTGGGCACCGCGTCACGGCGACGTTGTTTGTGTCCGCGCGTATACGTCATCGCGTACGCGCACGGGGATGAAAGTTCGGACCTATACGACACACGAGATTGACTATGTCGCCGCATATTGCGCTGACCTCGGTCGCTGCTATTTGATCCCGGCGGCGCTGGTCGAGAATCGGCGCCAGATTCATCTGCGCCTTGAAAAAGCGAGAAACAACCAACGTGCCGCGGTGAATTGGGCGGCTCCGTTCGAGTTCTCCTCGATAGACTGGCAAGCTCTCGGGGCTGTAGCTCAGCTGGAAGAGCGCCGCCATGGCATGGCGGAGGCCAGGGGTTCGAGCCCCCTCAGCTCCACTTCTACGTCGCAAGCGGACATCGCGACGATTGGGTCGCACGAGTTCCGCAACCACTTCGGATACCACCTCGAGCAGGCTGCCGCGGGACGCAGCGTTGTGATCACTCGGCACGGGCGGCCGTTCGCGGAGCTAGGCCCGCCAGGGGTGGCTGATCTGGAGCGGTCTGCGACAGTTGCCGCGTGATCAGGCACGCGGACCCGGAGCTCGACAACGGCGCGTGCGCGACGATCTATGCACCGTATGTGGCGGGGGCGGCGACCTCGTTCGAGGAGCTGGCGCCTGACGCGGACGACTTCGCGGAGCGGATCGAGCGGGTGTCGCGGACGCATCCGTGGCTGGTCGCCGAGCGAGAGGGCGTGGTGGCGGGGTTCGCATATGCGGCGCCGCATCGGGCGCGGCCGGCGTATCGCTGGACGGCTGAGACGAGCGTTTACGTGGCGAATGGGCATCAGCGTGCGCGTGTCGGGCGCGATCTTTATGCCGCGGTGCTCGATCTGCTGCGGCGACAAGGGCTGTACGTTGCTCTAGCTGGGATCACCCTGCCGAACGACGCCAGCGTCGGGCTGCACACGGAGCTTGGCTTCGAGCAGGTCGGTCTCTATCGGCGGATTGGCTACAAGGCCGGCGCTTGGCGCGACGTGAGCTGGTGGCAACTCGCTCTGAGGCCGGAAGGCGATGGTCCGCCGGTCGAGCCACTTGGCCCGCAGCGTCTCGACGCGGCATAGACTCACCTAGATGGTTGCCTCTCCGTTGCAACCGCTCGCCAAGGTGGCACTGATCGCGCTGATGGCGCTCGGCAGCGTCCTGCTCTGGATCGGCTCGCCGATCGGTTGGCTCTGGATCGCCTCGCAGATGCAGAAGGACACGCAGGCCGCCGGCTTCGGGCCGTACATGGTCGTGCTGTTCGGGATCGCGATCACGGCGGTCGCGCTTGCCAAGCTGCTGCAGTGGTTGAACCGGCTCTACGGCGAGGTTTCGGGCCTCGACGAGCCGGTGCGCATCGTGCCGCCCTGGCGGCGTGGACTGCGTGGCGAGAACGAGGGTCGGCCGCCGCGTACGGTGCTCGACGTCGTGATGGTGATCAGCGTTGCGATCGGCGTCGTCGCGCTGACGATCTGGTTCTTCTTCTTCGCCGGCTCGTCGCTACCGGTCTAGCCGGTCGGCGCTCAGGCGCTGATATCTCGGCGGCGCAACAGGATCGCTCCGGCGACGGCGAACACGGCGGCGTAGGCGAGCAGTGCCAGCCCGCCGGTGATCTGATTCAGCTTGTCGCCGGTGTCCAGCGTGCTGTCGCCGACGGCGCCCATCGCGGCGCCGATGCCGTAGTCCTCGACCCAGCGGCCGACCTTGGGAATCGCCGTCAGCAGCGGCTCGATCATGAACAGCCAGGCGAGCGCGCCGATCACCGCGCCGACCTGGTTGCGGATCAGCGCGCCGACGCCGACGCCGACCATCGCCAGCAGGGCGATGCCGGCGATCCCACCCGCGGCCATCTCGAGCCCGTCGCCGAGCGGCAGCTTCGGCGAGATGTCGCGCAGCGGCAGGATCGATGCGAGCAGCAGAGCGGCGAGCCCGTAGGCGACGATCCCGAGGACGAGGCCAGCCGCGCCGTGGGCGGTCAGCTTCGCGAGCATCAGCCGGACCCGATCCGGCGTCGCCAGCAGGGTTGGGGTGATCGTGCCGTGACGAAACTCGGTGCTGACCGCGAGCACACCGAGCACGAGCGCGAACGGCTGGGTGAGACTGGCGGCGTCGAGCAGGTCGACGCCGGGGAGGTCGCCCGACTCATAGGGCGCGGCGGCAGCGCTCACTCCGACGATCAGCGCGATCAGGCCGAGCGTCGTGATCACGATCCCGAGGAACGTGCGCGTGGTGCGCAGCTTCAACAGCTCGCCGCGGATCGCGCCGCTCATGCCGCCTGCTCTTCGTCGGTCGCGTCTGACCGCTCGTCGGACGTCAGCTCGAAGAAGACCTCCTCGAGCGTCTGCCCGGCCGCAGCGAGCTCGGAGATGTGGATGCCGTTGGCGGCGATCAGCGCCCCGACCTGCTCGCCGCTGCGGTTCGCGACGACGATCGCGCCGTCGTGACCGTCGCTGACCTCGGCGCCGTCGGCGCGCAGCAGCTCTGCGAGCCGGCTGGCGTCGGGTCCGGCAACGCGCACGCCGCCGCCGCGCCCGGCAAGCAGCTCGCCGATCGGCGCCTGCTCGATCGAGCGGCCGCGATGGATGACGACCACCTCGTCGACGGTCTGCGCGACCTCAGACAGGACGTGGCTGGAGACCAGGATCGCGCGGCCCTCGGCGGCGAGCGAGCGCAGGAAGTCGCGCAGCCAGCGGATGCCCTGCGGGTCGAGCCCGTTGGCCGGCTCGTCGAGCACCAGCACGCGCGGGTCGCCGAGCAGCGCCGCCGCGAGGCCGAGCCGCTGACGCATGCCGAGCGAGTAGCCGCCCGCGCGGCGGTTCGCCGCGTCGCTGAGGCTGACCAGCTCGAGCAGCTCGTCGACCTTCGCGGTCGCGACGCCCGCTGCCAGCGCGAGCACGCGCAGATGGTTGCGTCCGCTGCGGCCCGGATGGAACATCCCGCCGTCGAGCACGGCGCCGACGGGATCAGGCCGAGCAGCGCGCGCAGCGTCGTCGTCTTGCCGGCGCCGTTCGGACCGAGGAAGCCGACGATCCTCCCTGCCTCGACGGAGAACGACAGGTCGTCGACGGCGAGCGTGGCTCCGAACCGCTTGCTGAGGCCGTTCACCTCGATCGCAGGCATCGCCGCGCATCCTTGCAGGGCGATCACTCGGACCCGCCGCCCAGATACGCTGCCGGGCGGCATGGCGGCGGAAAGCTACGAACCACGCGCGATCGAGCGCCGGTGGCAACAAGTCTGGAACGACGAGCGCACCTGGGAGGTCTCCAACGAGGACGACGGGCGGCCGAAGTCCTACGTGCTCGAGATGCTGCCCTACCCGTCGGGCGAGCCCCACATGGGGCACCTGAAGAACTACGCGGTCGGCGACGCGGTCGCGCACTTCCAGCGCCGCACCGGCCATCGTGTCCTCCATCCGCTCGGCTACGACGCCTTTGGCCTGCCGGCCGAGAACCATGCGATCAAGACCGGCCAGCACCCACGCGAGTCGACCGAGGCGTCGATCGCCGAGTTCCGGCGCCAGTTCAACGACTGGGGCGTCTCGATCGACTGGTCGCGCGAGCTTGGCACGCACCAGCCGTCCTACTACCGCTGGACCCAGTGGCTGTTCCTGCGCCTGTTCGAGGCCGGCCTCGCCTACCGCAAGGAGGCCGCGGTCAACTGGGACCCGGTCGAGGAGACGGTGCTCGCCAACGAGCAGGTGATCGACGGTCGCGGCGAGCGCTCGGGCGCGCTGGTCGAGAAGCGCCAGCTCGAGCAGTGGTTCTTCAAGATCACCGACTACGCCGACCGGCTGCTCGACGACCTCGAGACGATCGACTGGCCGCAGAACGTCGTCACGATGCAGCGCAACTGGATCGGCCGCTCCGAGGGCGCCCAGGTCGTCTTCCACTGCGACGCGCTCGACACCGACTACCCGGTCTTCACGACACGGCCCGACACGCTGTTCGGCGCGACCTTCTTCGTGATGGCACCCGAGCACCCCGACGTGTTGAAGCTGAACGACTCGCCGGAGGTCGCCGAGTACGTCCGGCGCGCGCTGACCGAGTCGGCCGAGGAGCGTGGGGCGGAGGACCGCGAGAAGACCGGCGTTGCGCTCGGCCAGACCGTCACCAACCCGGTCAACGGCGAGCAGATCCCGATGTACGTCGCCGACTACGTGCTGATGGAGTACGGCACCGGCGCGATCATGGCCGTTCCGGCCCACGACGAGCGTGACTTCGAGTTCGCGACGAAGCACGGGATCGAGATCCGGCGCGTGATCGAGGGCGGCGACGAGCTGCCTTACAGCGACGACGGCCCGATGGTCGCCAGCGGCCGCTTCGACGGCCTGCACAACCGCGAGGCCTTTGCCCAGATCGTCGAGTGGCTCGGCTCCGAGGGCAAGGGCGAGCCGGCGATCAACTACCGCCTGCGCGACTGGCTGCTGTCACGCCAGCGCTACTGGGGCTGCCCGATCCCGATCATCCACT
>CAMLNW010000098.1 GCA_946481495.1 uncultured Actinomycetes bacterium | reverse complement strand
CCGCGTCGTCGATCGCCTTCATCTCGACGCCCTCGATCGGCGTCCCGATCGAGCCGGCCTTGCGCTCCATGTGCGGGTGGTTGAACGAGGCGACCGGCGAGGTCTCCGACAGCCCGTAGCCCTCGAGGATCTTGCAGTCGAACGCCTCCTCGAAAGCGCGCAGCGTCTCGACCGGAAGCGACGCGCCGCCGGAGACGCAGACGCGCAGCGACGAGGTGTCGTAGCGGTCGCGGTCGGGCACGGCGAGCATCGCGTTGTACATCGTCGGCACGCCCTCGAAGATCGTGATCCGGTCGCGCTCGAGGATCTCCAGTGCCTTCGCCGGGTCGAAGCGCGGGATCAGCGACACCATCGCCCGCGCGTTGATCGCGACGTTCATTGTGCAGCTCTGGCCGAACGAGTGGAACAGCGGCAGCGCGCCGAGCAGCCGGTCGTCCTCGTTGACGACGATCACCGAGTCGGTCGCGACGCGGCAGTTGGTCAGCATGTTCGAGTGCGTCAGCTCGGCGCCCTTGGGGCTACCGGTCGTGCCCGACGTGTAGAGGATCACGGCGGTGTCGCTCTCGTCGCGGTCGACCGTCTCGCGCGCCGGCTCCGCCTCGCCGAGCCGCTGCTCGAACTCGCCCGGCGTGACGACGAACGTCTCGACGTCGAGCCCGTCCGCGCCCTCCCGTGCCGCCTCCTCGAACCCATGCCACGCGATCAGCGCCTTCGCGCCCGGGTCCTCGAGGTAGTACTTGACCTCACGTCCCTTAAGCAGCACGTTCATCGGCACCACGACCGCCCCCAGCCGCAGCACCCCGTAGTACGCCACCGGGAAGTACGGCACGTTCGGCAGCATGATCCCGACCCGGTCCCCAGGCCCGACCCCCGCCGCCTTCAGCATCCCCGCCACCCGCGCGCTCCCCTCGTCCAGCGCCGCGTAGCTCAGTTCAACGTCGTCGAGCTTGAACGCCGTCTTCTCCGCGCTCCGCTCCACCGCCGCGGCCAGGATGCTCGCCAGGTTCATACGTCCTCCGCTCCTCCTCGATTCCCTTGCGAGGAACCTACTGCCCCCCACCGGCTCGGTCCACGCGCCGAGTTCGGCTAGTCGACATCCCAGGTGGCGTCGAGTCCTTCTGTGGCCCAGTGGTAGAGGGTCTCAGGAGCGATGTCTGCCTCGTTGGGCCAGACGATCGTCCCGAGGCCAAGACGTACCCGCGCGAAATAGGCGGGATCCTTCAATGGGGCGAATACGCCCTTCCACTCGAACCCGGAGAAATCGACCTCGCCCTCAGCGCCATCCTCGAAGCCAACAAGCAGTCGGTGGTCGCCGATCACCTTGACGCTCGTCGTGTCAACCAGCTTGTACATGGACGATATGCTATCGAAGGGGCTCGATCTTGGTTAGGTCCTGGCCGGCTCGGGCGCGCTCCCAGTTGGCGAGCAACTCGCTCCGATGCAGTGCGGCCCAGCGCCGCACCAGCTCCAGCTGACGAGCCGGAAGGGATCCGTTGGCGATAGCAAGCGTCTTCATATCGATTTTGGCTGTGTGTTCTGCGTACGTGGCATGGAAATGCGGAGGGCTGTGATCGCTGAAGTACATCGTGATCACGATTCCGTAGAAGCGGCTGATCTGAGGCATTCCACCACCGTCCCGACACGCGACTGACGCGTGGGGACGCTCGGGTGACGGAAGTGCGACAGGAGGCGGGCGCCCCTGTTGCACTCGCCCCTAGAGCAGCGAGGCGAGGGAGGTGCCGACGTCCTTGACGACGTCGAAGAGGGGTGAGGGGAAGATGCCGAGGAAGATGGTGGCGGCGGCCGCGATGAGGGCGACGGCGGTGATCTCGGGGGTGGCGCGGGGGTCGGCCTCGGGGGACCAGCCGCGGAGTGGCTTGACGGTGCGTGGCGGGATGGTCGGGAGGGTGATCTCGACGCGGTCCATCCACATGATCGCGACGACGCGCAGGTAGTAGGCGAGCGAGATCATCGAGCCGACGACGATCACGATCCCGAGCCAGGCGTAGTCGCCGGCCACGGAGGCGTCGATCAAATAGAACTTTCCGATGAAGCCGGCCGTGGCGGGGAAGCCGGCGAGGCCGAGCATCGCGATCGTCATCGGCCAGGCGAGCAGCGGGGCGGCGCGCGAAAGGTCGCGCAGCGACTCGATGTCGTCACCGTGCTCGGACACCCGCTCGCGTGCGATCACGACGGCGAACGCGGCGACGTTCATCACGAGATAGGCGGCGAGGTAGAAGACGGTTGCCTGGAGGCCGAGCTGGGTGCCGACAACGACGCCCGCCAGCATGTAGCCGGCCTGGGCGACGCCGGACCATCCCAGTAGCCGCTTCAGCGAGCGCTGGACGATCGCGCCGGCGTTGCCGATCAGGATCGTCGCGGTGGCGAGCGCGGCGAGCGCCGGCGCCCAGTCGTCCTGAAGGTCGAGCAGCGTGCCGCCGAACAGCCGCAGGACGATCGCGAACGCCGCGGCCTTGGTCGCGACGGCCATGAAGGCAGTGACCGGGGTCGGGGCGCCCTGGTAGACGTCGGGCGTCCACTGATGGAACGGCGCGACCGAAGCCTTGAAGGCGAGGCCGACGGCGGCGAGCGCGACGCCGGTCAGCAGCAGCGGGTCGCCGACCTTGACGGTGTCGCCGATCGCGGCCGAGATGCCGGAGAAGTCGGTATGGCCGGTGGCGCCGTAGACGAACGCGAGGCCGTAGAGCAGCGTCGCCGAGCCAACCGAGCCGACGACCAGGTACTTCAGCCCCGACTCGAGCGACTTGCGGTCGCGCACCGACGAGGCGCAGAGGACGTAGAGCGGGATCGAAAGCAGCTCGAGGCCGACGAACAGCGTCACCAGGTTCTCGGCGCCGGCGAGCATCGTCATGCCGGCGATCGAGCCGAGCATCAGCGCGAAATACTCGCCTGCGCCAGCCTCCTGGACCGACTCCCAGCGCAGCGACAGCGCGATCGCGGCTAGTCCCGCGACGTAGAAGAGGATCGACATGAACAGCGCGAGCGTGTCGATCGACAGCGCGCCGGAGATGATCGGCTTGATCACGCCGGGATCCCAGTTGACGATCGAGAAGACGATCGCCACGACCAGCGCAGCCGCCGCCAGCAGGGGAACCAGCACGCGCTGAACAGCGCGGCCGGGGAACAGGCCGGCGATCAGCACGACAATCGCCCCGCCGCCGACGGCGAACAGGGGCGCGAGGCCCTGGTAGTCGATCTCCGGTGCCTTGACGGCTGCGAGGACGTCGATCACTTGATCACCGAGACCTCAGGGTGGGTGCTCGTCTCGCCGTGCTCGGAGCCGGTCGGCTCGCGCATCTGGTCGGCGCGTTCGGCGGTTCCGTCGTCGGTCAGCTTCGCGGCCGCCGTGATCTGCGCCGTCGTCGCGTCCTCGGTCCGCTCCAGCACCAGCTGCGGGTAGACCCCGAGCGCGACGATCACCGCGGCGATCGGGGCGATCAAGCTGAAGTCGAGCGCACAGAGGTCACCGCCGCCAACGCCGGGGCCGACGCGGTTGTGCATCGACTTCTGGAACAGGCGGATCGCGTAGACGGCGGCGAGCGCGACGCCGATGCTGGCGATCAGCCCGAAGACGATCTTGTCCTCGAGCGCGCCGAAGAGGATCAGGATCTCGCCGACGAAGTTCGGTGAGCCGGGCATTGCGAGTGTCGCGAGCGTGACGATCAGGAACAGCGCGGCGAGCACGGGCGCGCGCAACGCGATCCCGCCCATCTGGGCGAGCGTCGGCGAGCCGCCGGCACGCCTCGTCAGGACGGCGATCACGAACAGCAGCGCACCGACCACCAGGCCGTGGTTGACCATCTGCATCACGGCGCCCTGGGAGCCGAGGTCGTCGATCGCGAAGATGCCCAGTGTGATGAACCCGAGCTGGGCGATCGAGGAGTAGGCGAGCACCAGCCGCGGCTCGTCCTGCGAGAAGGCGAGCACCGAGCCGTAGAGGATCGAGAAGACGGCGATCACGAGGATCAGGTCCTGGAAGTGGACCGAGGCGTCGGGCATCGTCGGCAGCACGATCCGCAGGAAGGCGTAGACGCCGACCTTCGACAGCACCGCCGACAGGCAGACGAGCACCGGGATCGGCGTCGCACGGTAGGTGTCGACGACCCAGCCGTGGAACGGGAACGCCGGCGCCTTGACGAGGAAGGCGAGCGCGAACAGCAGGAAGATCCACTGCTGCGTGCCCTCGGGCAGCGGGTTGGCGGCCAGCTCGGCGATCGAGAAGGTCAGGTCGTTGCCCGAGTTCGACGCCGTCAGCACGCCGAGCGCCACCGCCCCGGCGAGCATCAGCAGCGAGCCGACGAGCGTGTAGATCACGAACTTGGTCGTCGCCGCGACGCGGTCGCCCTGACCCCAGCCGCCGATCAGGAAGTAGAACGGCACCAGCATCAGGTCGAAGAAGAGGACGAACAGCGCCAGGTCCTGGGCGAGGAACGCGCCGAGCACCGCCGTCTCGGCGAGCGCCATGTGGAAGAGGAACAGCTTCTGGCGCTCGGTCTCGCGGACGGCCGACCAGACCATCGCCGGGAGCCACAGCACGGCTGTCAGCGCGACCAGGAACAGGTTCAAGCCGTCGACGCCGAGCTGGTAGCGGATGCCGAGCTCGGCGATCCACTCGTCGTCGGTCACATACTGGAGCCCGGTCGTGCCGGTGCCGAAGTCGGCGATCATCGCGATCGCGTAGCCGAGCACCGTGACGCTGCCGGCGACGACGACCCAGCGGCCGATCCGCTCCGGCAACAGCGCGCCGATCAGCGCCGCCACGACGGGCAGGAAGATCACGATCGAGAGGTGGATCGTCAGCACGCGCTCAGCTCGCCACGATCAGGAAGTAGAGGACGATCGCGCTCAGGCCGAGCAGCAGCAGCGCCGCGTAGGCGCGCAGCTCGCCGGTCTGGATCGAGCGGGCGAACGAGCTGCCCGCGCGCACGATCCCGACCGTCCCGCCAACCAGGAAGCCCTGGACGAACGAGCTCTCGATGACCGTGCGGCCGAAGCGGCCGAGCGCAGTCATCGGCCGTACGACGCCGTAGTCGTAGGCCTCGTCGAAGTACCACTTGTTCGACAGCAGCGTGTGCAGCGCGCCGAAGCGCTCCTGCAGCTTCGCCGACGTCCCCGGACGCCAGAGGTAGATCCGCGCCGCGACCAGGATCCCCGCGATCGAGATCACCGCGCCGACCGCCAGGCCGATGTAGTCGGCCTGCGTGCTCGGGTGGTCGTGGACGTAGTGCGAGCCGGCGAACGTCGGCTCGAGGAACTTCTCGATCACGTCGGTCACACCGGGGATCTGGACGACGCCGGCGACGATCGCCAGCAGTGCCAGCGGCCCCATCGCCGCCTTCATCGCGCCCTCTCGCTCGGCGATGTGGTGCTCCGCCCCCGGGAAGCCGGCGTCGGTGTCCTCGGTCTCGCCGGTCGCCGGGTTGAACGGCTCGGCGTGGGCGAGGTGGCCGCCCTCGAGCTCGTGCGCCTGCTCGCACGGCTCGCCGTGGAAGACGCGGAAGACCAGCCGGAAGGCGTAGATCGCCGTCATGAACGCGGTGATGTAGCCGACGACCGCCAGCGCTATGAACCAGCCGCCGCGGTTGACGGTGTAGGCGAGGATCTCGTCCTTCGAGAAGAAGCCCGAGGTCAGCGGGAAGCCTGCGAGCGCCAGCGCGCCCGCGGTGAAGGTCGCGTAGGTGAACGGCATCGCCTTGCGGAAGCCGCCCATCTTGTCGAGCGACTGCTCGTTGGCCATCGCCGCGATCACCGAGCCGGCGCCCATGAACAGCAGCGCCTTGAAGAAGGCGTGCGTCATCAGGTGGAACATCCCGGCGCTGTAGGCGAAGACCGAGACGCCGAGGATCATGTAGCCGATCTGCGACATCGTCGAGTAGGCGATCGCGCGCTTGAGGTCGGTCATCACCAGCGCGATCGACGCCGCGACGAACAGCGTCGCTGTGCCGATCACGGCGCTGATGTCAGCGGCCGCCGGGGCCTGCTCGAAGAGCGGATGCATGCGCGCGATCAAGTAGACGCCGGCGGTGACCATCGTCGCGGCGTGGATCAGTGAGGAGACCGGCGTCGGGCCCTCCATCGCGTCGGGCAGCCAGGTGTGCAGCGGCAGCTGGGCTGACTTCGCGAACGCGCCGACGAGCAGCAGCAGGCAGGCGGCGATCAGCGTGCCGTCGTTGTGGCTGAACGCGGTGCCGACGTCTGCGAACACCCCGGCGTAGTCGAGCGCGCCGGTCGCGTCGAACAGCAGGAACGCGCCGATCACCAGGCCGACGTCGCCGATCACGTTGATCACGAACGCCTTGATGCCGGCCTTGGTCGCCGTCGAGCGGCGGTACCAGAACGAGATCAGCAGGTAGGAGGCGGCGCCGACGAACGCCCAGCCGACGATCAGCAGCACGAAGTTCGCCGCTAGGACGAGCAGCAGCATCGAGAAGACGAAGAAGTTGAGGTAGGCGAAGAACCGCTTATAGGAGCGGTCCGACTCCATGTAGGCGACTGAGTAGACGTGGATCAGGAACGACACGCCCGAGACGATCAGGCACATCATCACCGACAGCGGGTCGACCAGGATCGACATGTCTACGCTGAAGCCGGCGGTGCTCGCGTAGGTCCAGGCCGAGTCGACCAGCGAGCGCGCCTCCTCGGGCTGGTCCTGCAGGTCGATCAGCATCGCGATCGCCGATGCGAACGCGCCGAGGATCGCGCCGCTGCCGATCCAGCCCGCGACCTTGTCCGGCAGCACCCGCCAGCCGAGAGCGATCACGAGCATCCCCGCGAGCGGGAACGCCAGCACCAGCCACCCCCATGAAGTGGCGCTCATCCGCGCAGCTCCGCCATGTCATCGACGTCGATCGGCAGCTTGCGGCGGTACATCGCGACGATGATCCCGAGGCCGATCACGACCTCACAGGCCGCGACGACCATCACGATCAGCGCGAAGATCTGGCCCTCGACGTTGCCGACCATCCGCGAGAAGGCGATCAGCGCGAGGTTGCCCGCGTTGAGCATCAGCTCGAGGCAGAGCAGGATCACCAGCGGGCTGCGGCGCGTCATCACGCCGGCCGCGCCGATGCAGAAGATGAACGCCGACAGGACGACGAACCAGGAGATGTCCATCAGGCCTGGCCTCCGCGGAAGACGTCGGCGACCGAGATTGCGTCGGCCGGCTCGTGCAGGCCACGCCGCTTGCGCGCGAGGACGACGGCGCCGACGGCGGCTACGAGCAGCAGGAACGACGCGGCCTCGAACGGCAGCAGGAACTTGGTCAGCAGCGCGTCGCCGATCGCCGCCGGCGAGCCGAAGCCGTCGCCGACCTTGGGGCCGGTCGAGTCGAGCGCCGACAGGCCGGAGCCGACGACCGCGATGACCAGCTCGATCAGCAGCGCGCCGGCGAAGATCGGGCCGAGCGCGGCGAACGGGCCGGCGGTCTCGGGCCGCAGCTCGTCGTCGCTGCCGCCGACGTAGGCGACGACGAAGACGTAGAGCACCATCACGGCGCCGGCGTAGACGACGACCTGGGCGGCGGCGACGAAGGCGGCGGTCAGCAGCAGGAAGACGAGCGCCAGCGAGATCAGGTGCGCGACCAGCGCGAGCACGCTGTAGAACGGGTTGCGCAGCAGCACGACGCCGAGCGCACCGCCGATCGCGCCCGCGCCCGCGATGAAGAAGAGGAGCTGCTCGAAGAACAAGCCCTACTCCCCCTCGCGCCTCAAGGGAGTGCGCTCGATCGGCTCCGCCAGCAGCATCTCCTTGGTGAAGATCAGGTCGGAGCGCTCGTAGTCGGCGAGCTCATAGTCGTTGCCCATCGTGATCGCGTCGAACGGGCAGGCGACCTCGCAGTAGCCGCAGAAGATGCAGCGGCTCATGTTGATCTCGTAGACCGCCGCGTAGCGCTCGCCGGCCGACACCTGGTGCTCGGGCGTGTTCTCGTCGGCGACGACGCGGATGCACTGGGCCGGGCAGGCGGCGACGCAGAGCGAGCAGCCGACGCACTTCTCCAGGCCCGTGTCCTCGAACTTATGCAGCTTGTGGCGGCCGCGGAAGCGCGGGTAGACGGGAGTCTTCTCCTCCGGGTACTCGATCGTGACCGGCTTCTCGGCCAGCCGCGCGAGCGTCGTGCGCATGCCGCGCAGCGTCGCGCCGAAGGTGCGGTAGGCGCCGCCGACCCCGCCGGGCTCCGGTCCGCGCTGGACCTCGATCACGTCGTCTGTCAGCTCGTAGCTCATGAAGTTCAGACCACCAGGACGATTGCGGTTACGAGGGCGTTGACCGTCGCCAGCGGCAGCAGCACCTTCCAGCCGAACGACATCAGCTGGTCGTAGCGGAGGCGCGGCAGCGTAGCCCGAACCCAGATGAAGAGGACGACGAAGGCGAACATCTTCAGCAGCACCCAGAGCGGCGCGAGCGCGATCGGGCCCGGTCCGTGCCAGCCGCCGAAGAAGCAGGCTGTCGCGACGCCGGCGATCACGATCACCTCGATGTACTCGGCCATGAAGAACGAGCCGAAGCGCATGCCGCCGTACTCGGTGTTGTAGCCGGCGACGATCTCGGCGTCGGCCTCCGGCAGGTCGAACGGGGCGCGCGCGGTCTCGGCGAAGCCGGCGACCATGAAGACGAGGAAGCCGACGAACTGCGGCACGATGAACCAGATCCCCTTGCCGTCGGCGCCCTGCGCCTCGACGATGTCGACGAACGACAGCGAGCCGGCCATCATCGCGACGCCGAGCAGCGACAGGCCGATCGCGACCTCGTAGGAGATCAGCTGGGCGGCGGAGCGCATCGCGCCGAGGAACGAGTACTTCGAGCCGGATGCCCAGCCGCCGAGCACGAGCGCGTAGAAGGCGAGCGAGCCGAAGGCGAAGAAGTAGAGCAGCCCGATCGGGACGTCGATGCCGTAGAGGCCGACGTCGCCGCCCCAGGCGCCCTGCGGGCCGAACGGGATGATCGCGAGCGTCGCGACCGCGGTCGCGATCGAGATCACCGGGGCGATCGCCATCATCCACGGCACCGCCGTCTCGGGCGTGAAGCGCTCCTTCGACAGCAGCTTGAGCACGTCGGCGAGCGGCTGGCCGAGCCCGCGGAAGCCGACGCGGTTGGGGCCGTAGCGCGCCTGGAAGCGGCCGAGCAGCTTGCGCTCGAGCAGCAGGATCAGCGGAACCACCTGCAGGATGAACGCGAAGATCACGATCGCCTTGACGATCTGGACCAACGTCGACTCGACGGTCACGAGCGATCCGCCTTGCCAGGCTCTGCCTCGTCGGCGGCCTCGGATGGCTCCGGCACCACGTCCTCAGCGGCGCCAGGCGCATCGGAGCCGCCGGCGCCGGGTGTGCTCACCGTGTCGGCGGCGCCCGTCTCGGCCTCGTCGGCCGGCGGCCCGCCGACCTGCACGATCGTGG
>CAMLNW010000097.1 GCA_946481495.1 uncultured Actinomycetes bacterium | reverse complement strand
ATCTCGCGCTCCTCCTCGCGAGCGAGCAGGTTGTAGTGGTTCTGCATCGACACGAACCGGGCCCAGCCGTGCTCGTGCTGCAGGTGCAGCACGGAGGCCTCGCCGTCGGGCTCCGCGAGCTGCCCTTCGCGCGCCAGTGCGCGTTGGCGCGTCGGGCGGCTAGCTCGCGCTCGGCGGCTGCGGCGTTGACGACCTCCATCTCGTGTTGCTCGATCACTTGGGCGGGGTCGGCGGCTGCGGCGGTGTCGGTGCGGTCGGCGACCTCGATGCGGGCGGTGTCGAGCGCCTGCTCGAGCTGGTGGATGCGCTGCTCCAACGTGGAGCGGCGCTGGCGATCCTTGCGACCGCTCAGCTCGAGCAGCGCACCGTGCGCCGTAGCGAGGAGCCCTTCGAGGTGGGCGGCGTGGCCGGCGACGCGCTCCAGCAGCTCGGCGTCGCGGGCTCGACGTGCGTGTCTGGGGATCGTGGAGAGGATCGCCTCGCCGCGGTCGCGTAGCTCGATCAGCTGTGCGGTTGTCAGCTCGCCGAGGTCGGCGTCTATCTCGGTGATGTCGACTGCGAGCTGCTTTGCGCGTTCGACGCCGAGCGCTCGCTCGAACTGGGCATAGAGCGGCTCGTCTTCGAGGCCGGGAAGTTGTGGACGGTCGAGGTCTGTGTCTTGGCCGACGTTGATGTAGAAGCGGGAGCTGTCGGTGTGGCGGGAGGAGGCGACGTAGCCGAGCTCGCGGGCGAGATCCGGGGAGGCGAGAACGAAGTCTTGGGTGATCGTCATGCCCTGGGACTTGTGGATCGTCTGGGCGTAGCCGTGTGAGAGCCGGCCGTCGGTGAGGTAGTCGTTGGTGAGTACGACCTCGGGGCCTGTGTCGAGTCGGACTTGTAGGTCTCCGTTGTCGCGGTCGATGCCGGTGACGGTGGCGCGGTTGCCGTTGCGAAGTTGATGCTTGCCTGGCCGGTCGGTATGGCGTACCCATTCGTTGCGCAGCGCGAGCACGCGATCGTCGACTGCGAACACCCGCTCGCCGACGACGAGCGCGTTGGTGTCGTCGAGCTCGCCGGCTGTCACCCTGGCGGCGCGCGCGAGGTGGTTGAGCGCGTCGGCGTCGTCGCGTGTGGCGGCGAACATCTGCGTCTCGATCAGCCCATGCTCGCCCGTCGCGACATACCAATCGGCGACGAGCTGGTGGAGCTGGTCGTCGGCGCCCTGGCATGGGACGAGCCGGCCGTGTTGCTCGTAGGCGGCGACCCACTCCGAGACGTCGCCGTGGCGGAGCTGGTCGAGCGCTTGGCGGTCCCAGGCGTGCTGTTGGCGGTAGACCTCTGTCAGCTCGATCGTGTCGAGGCGATCGGCGAGAGCGGCGAAGCCGCCGCCGGCCTCGACGGCGGCGAGCTGGCGCTCGTCTCCGATCAGCACGACCTTCGCGTCGGCTTGGGCGGCGTGGTCGAGCAGCCGGGCCATGCGTCGCGAGTCGACCATGCCGGCCTCATCGACGACGAGGACCGTCCGCGATCCGAGGCTCCACTCGCCGCCGCGGTCGAGGTCTTGGAGCAGGCCGTGGACGGTGTAGCTGTCGATCCCTCCGCGAGCGCGCAGCTCGTCGGCTGCGCGTCCGGCGAGCGCAGCGCCGACGACGCGGTACTCGGCGCGCTCCCACAGCTCGCGCGCGGCGTCGATCGCGGTGGTCTTGCCGGTACCGGCCCGCGCGCGGACGATCTCGACGCCGTGACCGGAGGTGGCGAGCTGGCGGACCATCTGCTGCTGCTCGTCAGACAGCACCAACCCACCGGGCCGACGCGCGAACTGGCTGTCGCCATCAGCGAGCCGAACGACGCCGACTCCCTCCCCCACCCTGCCGACGGCCTGGTCGACCATCTCGGCCTCCACCGAGAGCATGTCCGCCGTCGTCAGCACCGCCTCCTTCGGCGTACCAGCTGACTGGCCGCGCAGCCGTGCCACGCCCGGCTGGTCGCCATCGACGACGACGATCTGATCGGAGGCGATCAGGCGGTCGGCCAGTTCCTCGATCCGCTGCACCGACCCTCCCCTGCCGTGTGCGGCGGCGAGGTTCTGCACGACCTCGCGCCGCTGGAATGTCGACCGCTCGCGGGTCAGTCCGTCCGGGCCGATCAGGTCGCCGACCGTCTCGCCGATCTCCAAGCGCTCGAGATCGCGGAACTCGCGGCGGTCGAGCGTGCCGACCAGCTCGTCCGGGCCGAACCCGTGCTCCTCGGCAACGGCTCGCCACTGGCCGCGCTGCACAGCGAGGTCGAACGACTCCTTGCCCTTGCGCGTCGTCAACGCGGCGATCTCTGCCTCGCGCGGGCTGCTACGCCCGTCGCGATCGAGCGCGTCGAGGATCTGCGCCCGACGTTTCGACAACGCCAGCGAAAGCGGTCGCGGTACGCCGACTATCTCGGCCGCGCCCTTGTTGACCTCAGACCACTCGACTCCAAGCTCGCGCGTCAGCCGCTCGCGCAGCTCGGCCTGGAAGACGTAGCCGGCGGCCATCCGGTGCTGGTAGAGGTCGCGAGCGTCGAGCGTCCGCCAAGCGTCCTCGACACCTTGAGCGGCGTCGCCGCTGTAGGTCATGTTCGCGACGAGAAAATGGACGTGGACGTGCGGGTCGCCCTCCCGTGAGAAGCGGTGCGGGAACGCCGCGCCAATGAACCCTCCCCCCTTGAGTGGAATGTGTCCGCCCTTGCCGGCGCGCGACGTACAAGCGTGGCGCTCGAGGTAGTCGATCGCTGCTCGGCCCGCGCCGTGGGTGGCCTCCCAAACCTTGCCGGCGACCTCCGGCTGTCCGTACTCGTCAGCCAGCGCCCACAGCGTCGATACCGACTTCGGCACGGCCATCTGAAGGTCGATGCCCTTCACCGCGTGCTCGCCGGGAGGTCGGCCGAGCTGGTCGCCGCTGACTGGGTGGCGGCGCTCGAACAGCGCTTGCAGCTCGCCGTCCTGAAGCTCGCCGGTAAGGCCGAGATTCGCGGCCCCCTGGCCGGTCCAGGTGCCAGGCGCCTCGCCCTTGCCGGAGTAGTAGTCCTCGGCGCCCAAGGCGACCTGCTCGGTGTAGTAGTCGGCGGTCCGCCAGTGGCCGCCGCCGCGTCCGCCGATCTTGCCGATGGTGAGCATCGAAGGCGTAGACGCAACCTCGGTGCAAGTGTGTGATGGCTGGTGGGCGGTGGAGGGTTTGAGGGGCGGTTGAAGGGAAGCGGGGAGCGGTTTTGGGGAGAGGAGATGGAGGGAGCGGGTTGAGGAAGAGGGGCGGGTGGTAGCGGGTGGAGGTGGAGGAGAGAGGCGGGTTGAGAAGGGGTGGTTGAAGTGGAGCTGGAGGAGGTGGCAGACTAGGGAACGTATGTTCGATGGGATCGAGGTTCGCAGCTGGAATCGGTCGCCGCAGCAGACCGACCAGCGTGACCGCAAGCAGGCGGCTGCGGCAGCCGCATACGAGAAGGCGATCTATGCCAGCTCGCCGCGGGAGATTCTCGAACGAGCGCGGGCCTGCAAGAAGCTCGGGATCGAACTCGCCATCGAGGACGCATTGCCGGCGATCCTGGCGTTAGCGCTGAAGGGCGAGCGGGTCCGCTACGCCCAGCTGCGTAGAGCCTGGATGGCCAAGTTCACCCTCTACGGCAACCCGCCGCCCGATGAGATTGAGCTAGCCCTCACCGCAGCTTGTCTCGACACGATCGAGCACAACTCTCAATTCCGCTCCACGGCGCTGAGATGCCTCGCAAGCATCATGGGATCGCGCGGCCGTGAGGCGACGGCCCACGCGCTGGATGAGTGGGGCACGCCGAGCTACTAGATACCGTCGAGCAGCTCCGAACCGGTCATGCTCAACGTGGTCGCGAGATCAAGGATCGAGGAGAGCTCGGGCTGACGCTCGTCGTGCTCCCAGCGATGAATCGAGCTGTTGTTGAGCCCCGCACGCGCTGCTAGCTCCTTCCGGCTCCAGCCGTGCGCCTCGCGCGCGGCGCGGAGATTGGCACCGAAGGTGCCGCCAGGCAGCTTGATCGGATCGGCTGTCACCGCTCATGAGCTTTCCAGCTGGCGACGCCAGCTCGCCGGCTGCCCGCACCCACGGCCCATTACGCTGCGAGCGCAAGCTCCTTGTCGTTAACGACAGCGGCGTCCGTCGGCCCGGGCCAGGCGGTCTCGATCTCCTCCCAGCCTCCGAGGCGGCGCTCTACTGTCGCGGCACACGGCAGCTCCGGCCTACCTGTGCTTCGTCGGATGTACTCGTTCCGTGTGGGCGCCGTTTCCGGGGCTTGCAATTCGGCGGCCACGAGATGCAGCGCCGACCAACATTCCGCCGGGGAGATACGCGAGTAGTTGCCCCGGCGTGTTCGGGGATGGCTTGGGATCTGGGCTTCGGCCAACAGCTCGGACCATCGAAAGTGGACTACCAGTTTCGACAGCGACGGCAGCGAGGCGTCGCGTCGTGCCACCGTTGCGTATTGCCTCCCTATGAAGTACTTCGGCCTGCCTTGGGCATCCCACGCGCGTCGGACACACGATGCGTAGTGTCGGAACTGGGTCGCGTTGTCCGCGGCCCCGTGGGCCGCGCGAGCGTCGCGCCGACGGCGCCTGCGAGCAGAGGCGCGTTCGTCGCGCTCAGACTGGCCCACGATCTCGGCGACCAGTGTTCGGAGTTCGCCGGGCTGCAATCCGAACTGCTTCGCGATCTCGTCCATCGGGGAGCCGCTGACCCAGGCCGCGCGCAGCTCGGCGGTGCACTGCTCTCGAATGTCTGCGAGTCGTCGTTGTCGGCGCAGGCTGGCGATTTGCTCCGGGGTGCGAGAAGGTAGCCCGGCGGCAGCGAACCGTTGGCGCACGCACGCCCGCGTCACTCCCCCCCATTCCTCGCCGATCGTTTGGAGCGTCGCCAGGGGATCTAGCCGGTACTTCGCGTACATACCGGCGACCTCGCCATAGCGGGCGCAGATCTGGCCGGTCGACAGTCCTTCGGCGAGACAGCGCTCGATCTCGCGCGCCGTCTCAGGTGTTGCCTGCGCGGCACCGTTGCGACGGATGCCTACCCCGCTATCCCTCCCTACGTCTTCCACAACCCGCCTCCCCTCCTCCGCGTCAATGTTGCCGGAGCGGCAACACGCGCCGGGAGGATAGCCCCCGCCAGCAGGGGGCGCAAGAGCGCCATACGCAGTCGGTGCGGCCGTCTCGAGACTTTCTCGTCACGTTGGCTCAGCGGTAAGGCAATACCCCGCGTGACCGATGACTTCGACCATGTCCGCAGTCGGGATGAGATCGAGGACGTTCGGCAGCAGTTCGCGGCGAACCTCCGTCTCCTACGCAAGACGGCGGGCATGAGCCTGGATGACGTTGCAGATGCGTACGGCTGTACGCGGTCGTGGATCAGTCGGCTGGAGTCGGGTTCGCGAGAGCCCAAGCTGACGGTCATCGTCCGGCTTGCCAGGGCGCTCAACGTCGAACCCGGAGACCTGATGCGCGACATCGGTTGAGCCGGGACGCCGCGTCGTCACATCGGATGCCCGCAAGGCCAACCTCATTCGTGAGTGATGCCGCAGCAAGCGATGCCAAGGTCATCCGGCAGCGCTTTGGCTCCAACCTCAGAGAGGCGCGGGAGAGCGCCGGTCTATCCGTGCGTGAGTTGGCTCGTCTATGCGGCCGCTCACCGGGCTGGGTGAGTCGCCTCGAGACAGGCCAACGGGAGGTAGGTGTCGTGTCGATCGTCCGCCTGGCACGAGCGCTTCACATCGACGCCGCAACACTGGTTAGTGGGCAGCGGTAAGTAGCTTGCACCCTGTGCGTGTCGGAATCGACTAGTCACGCTTCGCTAGTCTCAGCGTCTGTGTTGCCGTTGCGGCAACAGTACATAGGCGCTACGGGAGGAGAACCGTGACGGTCGTAGCTACGAATACTGGAGACGAACTGACGCTGGTTGTCGGTCCAACCATGTCAGGGCTCTATGCCAAGGCATTGAAGGACATGGCCCTATCGGCGAAGCAGGGCGTGTCCGAGTGCGAGGACATCAAGGACAAGGCGTGGCATCTCAAGCGGCTCGAAGACGTCGCGCAACTGCAGACCCAGTTGGCGCGCGGACCAGTTGACGCCTCTGCTTCCTTGACCGGCTCACGGGAGCTCTTAGCGGAGGCGGCCATCCTCGGCTTGTCAGACGCGACCCGCAGCCTGGATGAACTGGTCGAACAGATCGGGGCGCC
The DNA here is from genome assembly GCA_946481495.1 of uncultured Actinomycetes bacterium. The sequence goes on along the minus strand of CAMLNW010000097.1, from coordinate 3,245 downwards.
TCCGTACGTAGTCGATCAGAACGACCGACAGCGCCTTCGTGAGCTGAAGACCCTGTGTTTGGCTGCTGTCGATGGTTTGCTCGCCTTCCTCTCAGCGGAAGGTCACGAGGCAGCGTAGGGATCTCCTGCGACCGCACTTTGTGCGGAGCGGCGATTCGATCGACAGGAGTGAAGGCGGTAACGCACTGCGGCGATGCGCCTCGGGTCTGCGGTGACTCGGCGCCTCGATAGATGTCCGGACGCTGAACTGCTGGAGCTGACATCTGTCTGCCCCGCAGCATTCGGCGTCTTCTACAGCCGGCACGCACAGGCGATTACCGCATACCTCGCTGTTCGTACTGGCGATGTTGAGACGGCGCTCGACCTGACGGCTGAGGTCTTCGAAGCGGCCCTAACTGGGAGGCGCAACTTCCGACCAGAGATCGCGCCGGCACGCGCATGGCTCTATGGGATCGCCCGTTTCAAAGTCGCACGCAACTTCCGCCAGAGGACTATCGACCGCGCCACCCAGATGCGACTCGGTATGCCCATGCTCGTGTACACCGACGCCGCGATCGAGGAGGTCGAGCGCCGTCTCGACTCCGCCCGGAGCGATCTGCTCAATGACCTTCGTCTGCTGCCCGTTGCTGAGCGTGACGCCGTGCTGGCGCGCGTCGTCGACGAGCGCAGCTACCGCGAGATCGCCGAGGAGGCCGATCTCAAGCAGGCGGCTGCCAGGCAACGAGTGAGTCGGGGGCTCGCCCGCCTCCGTAGCCGGATTGCGGTCAAGGCCCGTGGAGCGGGGGGCGTGCGAAGATGAGACGGTTCGCGGAGGCCCGTACGTCGCCGTCGATGCGCTTGACGCTGGCCCGTCGACGCTCCAACTGCGCCTGGACAACCAACAGAGGACGAATGGCGAAGCCCCTCGATAGGTGTTCCGACGCTGAGCTGCTGGAGCTGACTGCGACATGTCCGGAGGCGTTCGGCGTCTTCTACAGCCGGCATGCGAAGTCGGTCACTGCCTACCTCGAAGCTCGAGTCACCGACGTCGAGACCGCGCTTGACCTGACGGCCGAGGTCTTTGAAGCCGCGTTGATCGGCCGGCATCGGTTCCAGCCCGAGGTCGCACCCGCGCGAGCTTGGCTCTACGGGATCGCCCATTTCAAAGTCGCACGTAGCTTGCGTCGAAGAGCCATCGACCGCGCGAACGCGTGGCGACTCGGTGTGCCCGTGCTTACGTACACCGACGAGGCGATCGAGGAGGTCGAGCGGGCGCTTGACTCTTCTCGAGACGAGCTTGTTGCCGACCTCGACCTTCTGCCCGCCGCTGAGCGCGAGGCGGTGCTAGCTCGGGTAGTCGACGAGCGCAGCTACCGCGAGATCGCCGAGGAGGCGCAGGTCAACGTGGCGGCGATCAGGCAACGCGTCAGCCGCGGCCTCGCGCGGCTGCGCAGCACACGTTGGAGGCGGCGGCCATGAGGTGGTTCCGTCTGAAGCGTCGACCTCGGATCACCGTCGAGCAGAGCGCGCATGACGCGCAAAGGCGCATGCTCGAGGATCTCGCGCGGCGTATTGGCGATCGCGCCGAGCATCCACATGCGAGTCGGCGCCACACGGTCCGGCGACGCGCGTTGCCGGTTCTGGCTGTGACGGTCCTAGCGTTAGCCGGAACTGCTGTTGCAGCTGCCGTACTCGACGTAAGCCTCGGCGTACCGGCCCTCGACCGAATACTTCGCATCGAGAGGGAGATCGGCAATCCCATCAAGCCTGCCCCCATCGTCGTTAAGGGATCGGTGACGCCGCCAGTCGCCGTGCCACCAGGCAACGGGGCAAATGGCGCGGTCGCAGTCGCCTTCGTCGACGAGCGCCACCGCCTCTGCATCGCGCGCGACACGGGGAGTACGGCGCCCGACAGACACACTGGTCGGGTGGGCTGCGCGACGTCGAGCGGCGTGGCTCAACGCCTTGAACATCAACCCCTGTTTGCCACTGGGATGACTGTAGGACCAACGACGGTGTTGGTTGGCTTCACACAGGCAGACGTAACCAAGGTCGCGATACGAGCTCCGAACGGCCGCGATCTCAACATGGCGCTCCTGAAAAGGGTCTGGAGACCGCCGGGCACGAGCGCTCCCGCCCTACGTGTCTATGTCGGGGCGTACCTCGCGTTCGACGGCCGTCTCGGCGCAGACATGCTCGATCAGATCATCGACCCGTCCCGGTACCGCGTCGTGGTGCAGACGCGGGATGGTCGACGTTCGCGGGTGCCCCTGCGATAGCCGTCCCGGCAACGCGCTTGACTCGCCGCTTGGATTCGGGTTAGGGTCGCCCCACTCGTTGACGCGCTGGCAACAGCGCCTATGGCTGACAGGAGGGATCGCATGACGAAGTGGATGGTGCGCCTTGCGGCGCTGTCGATCCTCGCTACGTGTTTCTTGGCAAGTCCCGCCTCAGCTGAGGCCGTCTACCAAAGTTGGTACAGCTGCTCGCTCAAGCCGCCCGACCAATGGTGTGACGGGCGCGCCAATGGTACGTACGACGGCGAGCACAGCTACGACTACAACTCAGGCGCATACCCAGGACCATGCTGCGCGGTCACGGTGTGCCAGCGGGTATGGAAGCCCTCGTCTGGGGGCGTGCTGGCCGGATCGACGTGCGACACCGACGCGACATCGGGCTACTACGGCAACGTGCAGTGCGTCTGCTACGACGCCGAGGTCAAGCAGCAAAGTGGCGGCAACCATTCAATCGACGGCTACGCCGAGGCATAGTCGATGACGAACGGACGAACACGCCTTCTTGTTTTGGCGGCCATCTGCGGTGTGGGCCTGGCCGCGACCGCTGCCCTGGCCGACGAAGACTCCGATCCAAGCGGAAAGCCGGGAGCAGGAATCGCCCAGGTGGATGCGATCGACAGAGCCGCGTCGCAAGCCCTGTCTGTCCTACAGACGCAACGCGGCACGTCCGATGCCATGCCGGCGGAGCTAAGCGCGCGCATCGGTGCCGACCACCCCTATGGCCTGAACCCCGCTCTCTCTCGAATGGCTTTGGGTTCGATCTCTAACGCTCTCTACGTCTTGCCGGCTCGTGATTACGTCTGCGCGTCGCTGACGGTGGCCGACGGCGCCACTCTCAGTTGTAGGGAGACGAGCAAGCTTGCGGCGGGTCAGGTGGGCGCGGCGACAGTGACCCTCGAGGGCGGCTACATCGGCGTGTACGGCTTGGTCCCTGACGGTGTGGAGTCAGTCGCCGTGAACACCAGCGAG
>CAMLNW010000096.1 GCA_946481495.1 uncultured Actinomycetes bacterium | reverse complement strand
GCTAGCTGGAACGGGTCGGCCGTCTCCCGGGGCTCTCGGTGTGCCCGGAGGGCGTCCCGGATCGCGCGGACCTCCGGCATGGCGAGGTAGTAGCGACCCCGCCGCTCGCCGATCGGTTCGAGCAGCTTGGCATCGACAAGCTCACGGAGGTCTCGGCTGGCCGTGAGGTCGGAGATCTCCTCACCGGCGGTCACCTCGACGATCGCCCGGTAGGACGAGTTTCGGATGCGGAAGCCGTACGCGACCTCCGACAGGGCGCCGGCGACGCGCTCGGGGAGGCCGCGCTTGGCGGCGAGCTCCGCGCACTCGACATAGAGGCTCTCGGTCTCCTGGATCCGTCGCAACATCGTGCGGGCTTGGTGGTAGTGGGCGGTGAGGCAGAAACGCACCCAGGGGCGGACGCTGTTCTGGGGATTCCATGCCCCCTGGCCGACTTCGGCGAGCACGTCGTAATAGGCCTGGGTGTTGCGTCCGAGGTACTCCTCGATGCTCGAGAAAGCCGGCGCGACGATCTGCTCGCGCGAGAGGACGAGCGTTTGCAGGCAGCGTGCCATCCGGCCATTTCCGTCACGGAAGGGATGGACCATCACCAGGTTGAGATGGGCCATCGCGCCGCGAACGAGGACCGGCGCGTCGCTGTTCTCCAGCTCGTCGACCATCGCCGCGATCAACTCCGGAACAGCCTCGCTCGACGGTCCTTCGTAGACGGTCTCGCCGGTGGCCGCACGGCGCACGTAGATCGCTCCCGGTCGCCACCGTCCCGGATCCTTGTCTAGATGGTGCTTGAGCATCATGAAGTGGAGCGACTTGAGAATGCCCTCGTCGACCTTCGCGGTCGGATCGCTTGCGATCTGCAGCACGTAGGTCATCGCGTCCCGGTAGCCGCTCAGCGCAAGTTGGGTCTCCTCGTCGGTCGTCAGCGTCGGCTCGTCATCGATCGCGGCAGCGACATCGTCGAGGCTCGCGTCATAGCCCTCGATGCTGTTTGACGCTTGTACGGCGCGCGTGAACGACAGCCGCCGAAGGCTGCCCACCCACTGCCGCGGCCGGTTGGAGACGCGGAACTCGAGCTGTGTGCGTAGCTCGGCGATCATCTCTAGCACCTCTGCCTCGATCGGCTCAGTGTCTGGGGTCTTGAAAACCAGGGCAGGCATGATAGATAGATTCTAGCACGCGTTTGGGGGTGTGATAGAAAGAAACTATCTATCTATCAGGAGCTGCCTTGGGGGGTCAGCGAGCGTAGCGCTGGATGTCGTCGGCGAGGTCCTGCTCGTCGAGGTAGACGCCCTGGTGGAGGTAGGCCAGCTCGCCCTTGGAGTCGTAGAAGGCGGTGGCCGGCGTGGCGGCGACGCCATTGAAGACTGCCGCGACGTTCAGGCGCGGGTCCTTGTAGCTCGGGTAAGTGACGGGGAACTCGGCGAGCAGGTCGCGCGCGTCGTCGTAGTTGTCTTCGGAGTCGACGCCGAGGAAGGCGACCCGCTTGCCGTGCTTCAGCGCCTGGCTCTGGAAGTGCGGGAACTCCTCGCGGCACGGCCCGCACCAGGCGGCCCACTTGTTGACGACGACCGGGTGGCCCTTCAGCTCGGCGAGCCGCTGCTTGAAGGCGTCCGGACCGCCGTCGAGCAGCTCGTTCGCCTGCGCGTGGACGGCGGCGAGCGGGGGCGGCGAGCCCGCCAGCGCGGCCCGCGTGGCCTGCTTCGAGGGCGCCTCGCTCTGCGGGTCGCTGCCCCCGCATCCCGCCATGACGGACACGAGTGCGACGAAACAAAGAAGAAATGGGAGGAAACGGGGCATCCTGTGCTGTAATAGGTATCGATTCAGCGCCAGGGATGCGCTGAGAGCACCGCTCTCCGGCTGTTGCCAGAGCGGTGTGCCCCGGACGGCCGCACTGCCTCCCGCGAAGACAACGCTCCGCGCGAGCCGGAACGGTCCGTCGTCTTTCTCATACAGAACGAAAGCCGCATATGGCTGAGAGCACTTCCGTTGCCGAATCGGCGCCGGTTTCCGGCGACGACATAGAGCGCGCCGAGCAGTTCGCGCGCGAGCCGTTCGTCCTCGAGAGCGAGGATCGCGACGCCGCGCTCGCGCCCGGGACGGCGCGCCGGGGCGCCCTCGACGCCGCGTTGGCCGAGATCGCCGCGGGAGCCGAGCATCCGTCGGCCGAATGGAAGCGGCGCTGGTCGCTGATCCTCGGGCTCGAGCGGGTGCTCTCCGACGACGAGCCGAAGCTGGTCGACGGGACGGTGCTGTCCGCCCACCAGGTCGACGCGCTCTCCGGCACGCTGATCGCGCTGACCGCTGAGGTTCAGGCGGTGCAGGCCGCGAAGGCGGCCGCCGCCGGCAACGGCAAGCCGGCCGCCGCCTCGGGCGATGGCGCTGTCACTGACGAGCCGGTCGAGGAGCTGCCCTCCGGCGAGGTCGCGATCGAGGGCGACGAGGAGATCGCCGAGGACGACGAGCCGCTCGACTGGGACGAGCGCGAGGAGGCCGAGGAGGAGATCGCCGCCGACGCGATCGCCGACGACCCCGGCGCCGCGCGCCGCTTCTGGTTCGAGCACGCGACCGGCGCCGGCAAGACCGTCGCCGCGCTCGGCTTCGTCGAGGCGTCGCGCACCGGCGGCGTGCTGATCCTCACCCACCGCCGCAACCTCGTCGACCAGTTCAACGGCGAGCTGACCGACCGTGGCTACAAGAAGCGCATATCGCCGCCGCTGCTCGGCAAGGACAAGCAGCGCGTCGAGGGGCCGGTCACCGTCGAGACCTACCAGTGGTACGTGCGCAACGCCGGCAAGATCTCCGACGCCTACACCGTCGTGATCTGCGACGAGGCGCACACCGCGCTCGGCGAGAAGACCTCAGCCTCGATCCGCAAGTGGATCGAGCCGGTCTGGGTTGGCATGACCGCCACCGGCGCGCTGATCGCCCGTCACGTCACCGACCTCTTCCCGACCCAGACGTCGCGCTTCGACCTCGCGCAGGCGGCACGCCGCGGCGTGATCGCGCCACTGCGCTGTGTGCGCATCCCACCGGGCGTCGGCGTCCGCTCGATCTCGAAGGTGCCGCTGCGCAAGGGCGAGGTCGACCAGGACTTCGACCAGGAAGAGCTCGCCGCACTGCTCGACCAGGCGCCGTTCAACCTGGCGATCGCCGATCTCTACAAGACGCGCTTCAAGGATCTGCCCGGCGTCGTCTACTCGGCCGGCGTCGCGCACGCGCACAACGTGGCCGACGCCTTCGTCGCCCAGGGGATCAAGGCGAAGGCGGTCTCCGGCCAGACGCCGAAGCGCGAGCTGACGCGGATCCTCGCCGACTACGAGCTCGGCAAGGTCGACGTGCTGGTCAACGCGCAGCTGCTCGCCGAGGGCTGGAACTCGCCGCGCGCGACCGTCTGCCTGCACCTCGCGCCGACCGCCTCGAAGCGGATCTACCAGCAGCGCGTCGGCCGGGTGACGCGCCGCCAGCAGGGCAAGGAGGCGGGGATCGTCGTCGACTTCGTCCACCCCGCGACGACCAACGACGACCCGGTCGTGACGCTGCACTCGCTGCTCGACCGCGACGTCTACCGCGGCGGCGCGATCGTCGTTGGGCCGGTGCGGCGTGGGCGCGGGCGACGGCTGCGCGTCGAGCGCCGCGTCGTCCCGGTGACCGACAACGACGAGCGGCGCGCGCAGGTCTTCGAGCGCGAGCTTTGGCGGATCGCTGTCGAGCACTTGTCGTGGGGCGAGCAGCATGCGTGGGCCGCTTTGGCCGGCGCGCGCGTCGCGTCGAACAACTGGCGCCGCGCGAAGGCGATGCTGCACTTCGACTCGACCGGCGAGCTGCGCCGCCGCTTCCTGATCGAGTGCCTGCAGCGCAACCGCAACTCGCAGCTGCGCGTCCGCGCGCTGCAGGAGATCGGGCAGATCAAAGACCCGGAGGCGTTCGACGTCGCGGTCGAGATCGTCGGCGGCTGGCAGCGCGACGAGCGCCGAGAGGGCGTCAAGACGCTGCTGCAGGCGATGGCCGAGCGGCCGATGGGCCGGCGCGACCAGGCGTCGCGCTGGATCTGGCACCTCGCCGAGTACTCGCGCGAGGTCCACGAGGAGTACGCGGTATCGCGCTGGCCCGAGACGAAGCGGCTGCTCGGCCTGCTGGTGAACTCGTCGGGCGGGGCTCACGCGCGCAACGCGCGGAGGTTGGTGCACGCGACGAAGAAGCAGGATCGGCGGCTGTCGGCTGCGCTGTTGGCCGCGGCCCTGGCGCACACGCCCGAGGCCCAGCAGGTCCTCGACGGCGCCCGCATGCGGTTGGGCCGCAAGCCCTCTGCGCTCGCCCGCGAGCTGCTGCGCAACTTCCCCAAGGGTAAGCGCAAGCGCGCCGGCCGGCGGCGCAAGAAGGGCGGCGGAGGCGGTGGCGGCGACGCGAACGCCAAGGCCGCCGAGGCGCAGCATCCGCAGGACGCGGCGGCGAGCACGAACGGCGCCGACGCGTCGAACGGCGGCGGCCCGAACGACGCGGTCGCCGATGGCGACGGCCCCGCGAAGAAACCGCGCCGCCGCAGGCCCGCAAAGCCCAAGCCAGAGACCGCTGACTCCGAGTAGTCCCGAACCTAGAATTTCGCTCTAGAACGAAATTCTAGGTCTGAGAGAGATGGACCTCGCCGGCGCCGAGGGCGACGAGCTCGCCGGTGGCAGTCTCTACGAGCAGCGAGCCGGTGTCGTCGACGCCGCGGGCGGTGCCTTCGCCGTCTTGCCAGCGGACGGGTGAGCCGATCAGCGCGTCGCGCACTCGCCAGGCGGCGAGGATGTCGGCCTCGTCGGCGATGAGCCAGCGATCGAGCGAAGCGAGCAGCGGGTCGAGCGCTACGTCGGGGCTCGAAAGGTGCAGAGTCGTTGCGCTTGCGCGCAAATCGCCGGGGAATTCGTGCACGTCGGTGTTCAATCCGATCCCGACGATCGCCCAGCCCGCGGCGGGACGGGCCTCGACGAGGATGCCGCTCAGCTTGCGGCGCTCGACCCAGACGTCGTTTGGCCACTTGATCTCGCAACGCACGTGGGCGACCGACTCGGCCGCCTCGCATACAGCGAGCGCCGCCATCAGCGGCAGCAGCGCGTGACGCGGCTCGAGGTCGCGAACGATCACCGACATCAGCAGTGCCTCGCCGGGGGCGGCGGTCCAGGTGCGGCCCTGGCGGCCGCGGCCGGCGGTCTGCTCGCCCGCGGTCACGAGCGTCCCATGCGCGGCGCCCTCCCCGGCCAACTCACGCGCCCGCTCGTTGGTCGAGTCGGTTACGTCGTGGTGGATGCGTAGCTCGCCGATCATCGGCGCTCCTTGCCGGCGGCTCGCGTCGAGCTGGTGCTGGACTCGCCGCGCCCGTGCCTCATCGCGGCCGCAGCCGAACCTCGTCGTCCGGCCTCAGTCCGAGCTCGGCGGCGGCGTCGCCGCGGTTGATCGCGATCGCGACGGCGCGCGAAGCGTCCTCGTAGAGGATCGCCTCGTGCGGGCCGACGTCGGCGAAGGTGTGGACGAACGGCGCGGCGATCCGGCCACCGCCGAGCTTGACCGCGGCGCCGCCGTGGCTGCTGTCGACCTCGACCTCGGCGGTGACGCCGAGCATCAGACCGGTGCCGGCGAGTTGTTCGTGCGCCAGGTCGAGTGCGACGTTGCCGTAGGCGTCGATCGTCACGACGTGGGCGACCACGGTGCCGTCCTCTTCGAAGATCGGATGCGGCAGCGCGATCCGGTCGAGCGTCGCCGGGTCGACCGGCTCGCCGGCCTCGGCGATCTCGGCGCCGGCCGCCAGGTGCGCCGCCACCGGAGCGAACAGGTCACGCCCGTGGAAGGTCGCCGAGACCGGCTCGAGTCGGTATCGCGAGCGCGTCACGTCGACCGCCAGTTCGACGCCGCCGCAGCGGTCCCAGGCCAGCGACAGCACGCCGTTGTCGGGGCCGACGAGCAGCGTGCCGTCGTCGCAGCGGACCGCGAGCGCGCGCCGCTCGCTGCCGACCTGGGGATCGACGATCGCGACGTGGACGTTGGCGGCGACGTACGGCAGCGCGTTGCGCAGCACGATCGCCCCGCGACGCACGTCGTGGCGCGGGACCTCGTGGCTGAGGTCGACGATCCGCGCGTCGCGCGCGATCCCGAGGATCACCCCGTGGCAGACCCCGACGAACTCGTCGTCGCGGCCGTAGTCGGTGAGCAGGGAGACGATCGGCGCGGTGCTATCGGTCACGTGTCGGAGTCTCGCCGATCTGCCGGGCCGGCGTGCTCGATCGCGTCGGCGACGAGCGCCTCGACGAGACCCGGGACGTCGTGGCTCTTCGCCTCGATGTCGACCGTCAGCCCGAGCTCGCGCGCCGCCTCGCTCGTCACCGGCCCGATCGACGCCACCCGCGCGCCCGCGATCGCTCCCCCGTTGGCGGTCACTGCATGATTCTGCTGTTCAGGCGATGCAAACCGCTCAACTGATGGGTTGGCGCCGAGTGACGTCAGCAGATTGCGAACCGACGACGCCGACGTGAACGTCACGTAGTCGACCTCGGCGAGCGCGGCGCGCTGCTCGTCGGACAGCGGCTCGACGACGGTGTCGTAGAGGGCGACGACGTCGACCTCCGCGCCGCGCCCGCGCAGCGCCTCGGGCAGCACGTCGCGGCCCTCGCCGCCGCGCGCGACCAGCACGCTCCGGCCCTCGACCGGCGTGTCGGCCAGAGCCTCGACGAGCGCCTCCGCTACGGATCGCTCCGGGACGACGTCGGCGTGGACGCCCTGGCGCGCCAGCTCGGCCGCCGTGCCCGGCCCGATCGCCGCGACCGTCGTGCCCGTGAGCGCCAGCGCCTCCATCCCGCGCGCCGACAGCGCGGCGAGGAACAGCCGCACGCCGTTCGTGCTGGTGAAGCAGACGAGCGAGTAGTCGTCCAGCTTGTCGATCGCCCCCGCGACCTCGCCCTCGATCGGCCGCGGTTCGATCCGGATCGCCGGCGTCTCGACGACGTCGGCGCCCAGCTCCTGCAGCTTCGCCGCCAGCCCGCTCGCCTGCGCGCGGGCGCGCGTGACCGCGACGCGCTTGCCGTGCAGCGGCCGCCGCTCGAGCCAGGCGAGCGTGTCGCGCAGCCCGACCGCCGGTCCGACGACGATCACCGCCGGGGAGGCGATCCCAGCCTCGATGGTCCGCGCGGCGATGTCGGCGAGCGGCGCTGTCACCGTGCGTTGGTCCGGCAGCGTGCCGTGGCGCACGACGGCCGCCGGCTCGGCCGGGTCGCGGCCGCCGGCGATCAGCGCGTCGGCGATCGCCGGCAGGTTCTTCACGCCCATGTAGAAGACGAGGGTGCCGGGGAAAGCGGCGAGGCCCTTCCAGTCGATCGCGGCGGCTGGGTCGTCGGACCGGGTGGCGCCGTCGCCGGTGTCCGCACGCTCGCTGCCGTCTGCGGCGTGCCCGGTCACGAAGGCGACTGCGGTCGAGACCCCGCGGTGCGTCACGGGGATGCCGGCGTACGCGGGCGCCGCGACCCCCGCCGTCACGCCGGGGACGACCTCGTAGGGGATGCCGGCGTCGCGCAGCGCGGCAGCCTCCTCGCCGCCGCGGCCGAAGACGAACGGGTCGCCGCCCTTCAGTCGCACGACCTGCTTGCCGGCGCTGCCGAGCTCGACCAGCAGCTCGCTGATCCGCCCCTGGCTCATCGCCGCGTTGCCCGGCGCCTTGCCGACGTAGCGCAGCTCGCAGCCCTCGCGCGCGCCGGCGAGCGCGTCGGCCGGAATCAGCCGGTCGTAGAGGATGGCGTCCGCCGCCGCGATCAACTCGAGCGACCGTCGCGTCATCAGCCCCGGGTCTCCCGGACCTGCCCCGACGAGGTAGACGATCCCATTCATCAGGTGATATCTAAACAGGTATCATGGCGCGCGGTATGGATGCCGCGACCCTCATCCGCGATGGCCGTAGCTCGGCGGCACTCTCACAGCGAGAGCTTGCCCGGCTTGCGGGAACCTCGCAACCAGCAATCGCGCGCTATGAGAGTGGCGCCTCGATCCCGACTCTCGCCACGCTCGAGCGGCTGCTCGACGCTTGTGGTCGCCGCGTCGTATTGAGCGTCGAGCCTGTGGACCATCAGCCGGAGGCCTCTCCGCACATCCGCCGCTTGCGGGAACGGCGCCGCGCCCTCCTCGACGCCTCGCAGAGCCATGGTGCACGCGATGTCCGGGTGTTCGGCTCCGTCGCGCGGCGGGAGGCGCGTCCCGACAGCGACGTCGACCTGCTCGTCGAGCTGGAGCCTGGGCGCACCCTGCTCGATCTCGTCGCGTTCGGTCGCGAAGCGTCGGAGATTCTCGGCATCCGGGTCAACGTCGCCACACCAGACATGTTGCCGAAGGACGGTCAGTTCGAGTTCCGTCCTTTGTAAGTCCGGGAGTTCCAGCCTTCGCCTAAAGCAGTTCTAGTTCTGACCTGCGTACGCCTCGGCGGCGGCCAGGATTTCGGGCGCGCCGGCGGCGGTTAGGCGGTTGGCGGCGTCGAGGCCGACTGAGCGGGGGTCCTCGGCCGTCCCGCGGACGTCGTCGCGGACCCACTGCTTGCCGTCGGGGGTGCCGACGAAGGCGTTGAGCTCGATTAAGGAGTGGTTGACGATCGTTGCGTGGGCGCCGACCGGCGTGTTGCAGGTCGCGCCGAGCACCATGACGAGCGTTCGCTCGGCGGTCACGCAGGCGAAGGCGTGGGGATCGGTGAGGCGGCTGGCGAGCTTGCGGGTGGCGTCGTCGTCGCCGCGCGCCTCGAGCGCGAGGCAGCCCTGGCCGGCGGCCGGGACCAGCGACAGCTCGGCGAGCGGGATGCCCTCGTCGTCGCGGCCGAGCCGGGCGAGGCCGGCGGCGGCGAGGACGATCGCGTCGAACTCGCCCGCGGCGAGCTTGCCCAGCCGCGTGTCGACGTTGCCGCGCAGCTCGCGGATCTGGAGGTCGGGGCGCAGTGCCAGCAGCTCGGCGCGGCGGCGCAGGCTGGCGGTACCGACGACCGCGCCGTCGGGCAGCGGGTCGAGCGGACGGGCGGCGAGGCTGTGCGGACTCGGCTCGGGCGCCGTTAGATGCGGTGCCAGGCAGAGCGCGTCGCGCGCGTCGGCGCGCTCCGGCACGGCGACGATCTCGAGCCCGTCGAGCAGCTCGCTCGGGACGTCCTTCGCCGAGTGGACCGCGAGGTCGATCTCGCCGGCCAGCAGCGCCTGCTCGAGCTCCTTGACGAAGCGCGCCTTGTCCTCGGTCACCGGCTGTGGGGCGGTCTCGTCGCCAGACGTCCTGATCTCGATCAGCTCGACCTCGGCGCCGAACGCCTCCAGCGAGCGCGCGACTCCGGTCGCCTGGGCGACGGCAAGGGCGCTACCGCGGGTTCCGATTCGGAGGGCCAAGGCGGAGCGTGCTCAGCCGCGCCGGCGGCGGCGCGAGTCGAGCTCGGTGACGTCCGCCGACGGCTGCTCGTCGTCGAGCGGCGCCGGCGGCGCGTCGAGCCCGAACAGCTCGCGCAGCACGGC
>CAMLNW010000095.1 GCA_946481495.1 uncultured Actinomycetes bacterium | reverse complement strand
ACCTGCCGGCGGTGACGTCGCCACTCGGTGGCTTCGGCGACGTGATCGTCGAGCCGCTCGCGCACTGGGACGCCGTCTGGTACCTGACGATCGCCAACCAGGGCTACGACGGCGCCGACTCGCCGCGGCACGCCTTCTTCCCGCTCTACCCGCTGCTCGCCCGCGGCCTTGGCGAGCTCGGCGGTGGCAGCGCGGGTGCGGTGCTGATCGCCGCCTACGCGGTGTCGCTGGCCGCCTTCTTTGCGGCGCTGGTGCTGCTCTACCGGCTGACGGCCTTCGAGCTCGGCCGCCGCGCGGCCTGGCCGACGCTGCTGCTGCTCTGCGTCTTCCCGGCCTCGTTCTTCTTCGGCGCCCCTTACTCGGAGAGCCTGTTCCTGCTCTGCTCGGTCGGCGCCTTTTACGCGGCGCGGACGGGCAGCTGGGCGTGGGCCGGCGTCGCGGCGGCTGGCGCCTCGGCCACGCGCAGCGCGGGCATCCTGCTGCTTCTGCCACTCGCGTTCATCTACTACAAGGAGCACGGTCGACGGATCCGCCCCGACGTGCTCTGGCTCGCGCTCGCGCCGGTCGGTCTGGTCGCCTACGCGACGTACCTCGGCCTGACCTATGGCGATCCGCTGTCGTTCTCGCACGTCCAGGGGTTCTGGAACCGCGACTTCGCCGGGCCGCTGGTAGGCGCCTGGGACGGCGCCGGCGCGGCCTACGACGGTGTGCGCCAACTGCTGTCGGGCAGCCGCGACGTCGCCTACTTCGAGCAGTCCGCCGGCGACCCGTTCCGCGTCGCCGCACAGAACATCGCGTTGTTCGGCTTTCTCTGCTTTGCGCTCGTGGGCGCCGTGGGAGTGCTGCGACGGCTGCCGTTTGCCTACGGCCTCTACGTCGTCACGGCGCTGATGTTGCCGCTCTCGTATCCAGTCACAGCGCAACCGCTGATGTCACTGCCGCGCTTCGTCGCGGTGCTGTTCCCGATCTTCATGTGGCTCGGTTTGGTTTGCGAGGAGCGCCGGATGACCGACCGCGTGGCGATCGCCTCGGCGATCGTGCTCGGTCTCTTCGTGACCCAGTTCGCGACCTGGCAGTGGGTGGCCTGATGGCACGTACGCGCGCCGTCCTGCTCGACGCGCTCGGCACGCTGGTCGAGCTCGATGATCCGGCGCCGCGACTGCGCGCCGCGCTGCTGGAGCGGTCTGGGATCGACGTCGGGATCGAGGCCGCCGGTCGCGGCTTCGGCGCGGAGATCGGCTACTACCTCGCCAACCAGATGCGCGGCGGCGATCTCGCCGGGCTGGAGCAGTTGCGCGACGACTGCGCGACGGCGATGCTCGACGCGATCGGCCGTGAGGAGCTCGACCACGCGACCGTCCGCGCCGCGATGCTCGAGGCGCTCGCGTTCAAGACCTTCCCCGACGTGCTGCCGGCGCTGCGTGAGCTGCGAGAGCGCGGGCTGCGGCTGGTCGTCGTCAGCAACTGGGACTGCTCGCTGCCGGAGTGGCTCGACCGTGCCGGGATCGGCGAGCTGATCGACGGGGCGGCCTCGTCGGCGGTCGTCGGCGAGGCGAAGCCGGCCCCGGCGGTCTTCGAGGCCGGCCTGCGGCTGGCCGGCTGCGACGCTGCCGAGGCGCTGTTCGTCGGCGACTCGGTCGAGAACGACGTGCTCGGCGCGCGCGCCGCCGGGCTGCGCGCAGTGCTCGTCCAGCGCGTCGGCGATCCGCCACCCGGCGTCGAGACGGTGAGCTCGCTCGGCGAGCTGTCCGCCATAGTCTGAGCGTATGGAGCAGGTCCCTCCGCCGGTCGACCCGGTGCTCGCGGTCGGCGAGCCGGTCGATGCCGAGCCGCAGCCGAACTGGCCACCGTGGTTCGCGTTCGTCGGTTTCATCGCCGCGCTCGTCTGCACGTCGATCGCGATCGTCCTCATCCTCGCGATCGCCGGTGTCGACGCCGCGGACGACGACACGCCCGCGACCACCGTCGTCGCGACCTTGATCCAGGGCGCCTTCTTCGTCGGGGTGGCACTCGTGCTCGCGCGCTCGATCGCGCCGCCGCGGCCCTGGCACTTCGGATTGCGCCGGTCGCCGCTCTGGCGGACGATCGGCTGGGCGGCGCTAGGGATGCTCGCCTTCTACGTGCTGACCGCGACCTACGCGGCGATCGTCGACCCGCAGGCCGAGCAGGACGTCACCGAGAGCCTCGGCGCGAACAGCGGGACGCTCGGCATGATCGCCGCCGGAACGATGGTGATCTGCGTCGCGCCGTTCGTCGAGGAGCTCTTCTTTCGCGGCTTCTTCTACCGGGCGCTGCGCACCCGCTATCCGATCGTGCTCGCCGCGCTGGTCGACGGTGTGATCTTCGGCCTGATCCACTTCGGCTTCGACGGCGCCGACGGACTGCTGATCCTGCCGCCGCTCGCCTTCCTCGGCATCATCTTCTGCCTCGTCTACGAGAAGACAAAATCGCTCTGGGCGGTCGTCGGCATGCACGCCTTCAACAACACGATCGCCTTCTCGGCACAGGTCGACGACGGCTGGAAGGTCGCGGTCGTGGCGGGGCCGCTGATGTTCGTCGCGTGTGTCGTGGTGCCGCGGCTGATGCCCGACGGGCCGTCGCCGTTGCCGCCGGCCGCGTCTCGCGTCGGTCCCCAGGCGCAGCTATCTTTGCCTCTTCAATGAGACTCCCAGCCTCCATCGCCACTGTCGTCGCCATCGGAGCGGCGCTGACCGCTCCCGCTGTGGCCAGCGCCATGTCGCTGCCGGCGGACGAGAGTCAGGCCCCGACCGTCACCACCCCGGCGCCGCCTCCGCCGCCAGATGCGATCCCGCCCAAGCCGAAGGCGGGCAAGGCGACGCTCGAGATCGAGGACGGGATCGCGACGAGCAAGCTGCGCTACGTGGCGCGCGGCGCCCGGATCGAGATCAACGCGACGGTTCGGCCCTTCGTCGCCGATCAGATCGCCGTGCTCGTGGTGCGCCGCTCCGGCAAGGTCGTCGACAAGCAGCGCACCCAGGTCAAGCGCGGCAAGCGCGGGACCGGCAAGGTCTCGTTCAACTTCAAGCCGCGCCGCAAGGGCGTCTACAAGGCGCAGATCCACCACGCGGTGACCGACGGACAGCTCGCGTTCCGCACCCGCGCCGCGCGTTTCAAGGCCGTCGTTCTGAGCGCCGGCGAGGGCAAGCGCGGCACCGACGTCCTGCTGCTCCAGCGCGGCCTCTACAACCTCGGCTTCGCCGTGCCGGTCACCGGCTACTACGACGCCGCGACATCGCGCGCCGTGCTCGCCTTCCGCAAGACCAACAACCAGGCGCGCACCGGCTACGCCAGCCCGACCGTCTTCAAGATGGTCCTGATGGGTGAGGGCGCCTTCAAGCCGCGCTACGACGGCCCCGGCCGCAAGCACGTCGAGTTCGACTGGTCGCGGCAGGTGCTCGCGCTGATGGAGAACGGCAAGCCGAAGCGCGTCTACCACTCGTCGTCGGGCGCACCCTCCACCCCGACCGTGTTCGGCCGGTTCGAGTTCTACCGCAAGGAGCCGGGCACCAACTCGCACGGGATGGTCGAGTCGAACTACTTCATCGGCGGCTACGCGATCCACGGCTACGTCAGCGTTCCCGCCTACCCGGCCAGCCACGGCTGCCTCCGCGTCCCGATACCGAACGCCGCCCAGATCGACGCGCAGATCGACATCGGCGAGACGATCTACGTTTACAAGTAAGTCCGGCTTGGGGTCTCGTCCCAAGCCCGCGAAGGATTGTGCGGGTTCTGACCCCCACAATCCTTCGCTCGGCGCTTGAACTACGGCGAGGTGCTGGTCGGGGCGGTCTCGACGGGTGCCGGAACCTCGGCGGCTGGTGTTGCGGGATCGACCGGGGGCGTCGCGGCGACAGGGTTCGGGGTAGGCGCTTCGGTGCCCGTCGTCGGCGGTGGCTCCGGAGTCGGGACGGGATCGACTGGCGGCGCAGGCGCTGGTGGAGCCTCGACCGGGGGCGCGGTGGCTGCCGGCGGGGTCTCGGCGATTGGTGAGGGCGCTGGTGCCGGAGTGACCGGCTGGGGGGCTGGCGTGTACGTGGGCTCCGGAGCCGGCGTCGGGGCTGTGGATGGGGCCGGTGTGGCCGGTGCGCCCGTGGTGGCGACCGGCTGGAGACCGGTCGACGCAACTGGCTGTGGACTCGCCGCCGGCGACAGGCCGGTGGTGGCGTGGGCTTGGACGAGCGTGGTCGTCTTTGCGGTCACGCGGGCTCGGGCGACGTCCTTGCGGATCGAGGCGGTGAGCTTTGCCTTGGCGGCCGCGGCCTTGACGGTCGGGGCTCCGGGGACGCCGGCGCCACCGAGGTAGGGCCGCGGGTCGCGGGCGGATCCGTCGACGCGCGTCTCGAAGTGGAGGTGCGGGCCGGTGCAGTTGCCGGTGCAGCCGACGTAGCCGATCACCTCGCCCTGGTCGACCCGCTGCCCCTCGGAGACCGCGTAGTTGGTCATGTGGGCGTAACAGGTCTCGAAGCGGCTCGAGTGCTTGACGCAGACCATGTTCCCGTAGCCGCTCTGGACGCCGGCGAAGCTGACGATCCCGCACTCCGCGGCGCGGATCGGCGTGCCGCTCGGAGCGGCGATGTCGAGACCCTCGTGGTTGCGGCCCCAGCGCGGGCCGAAGCCCGAGGTGACCGTGCCCTTGACGGGCGAGGTCAGCCGCAGCGGGCCGCAGGCGCCGTTGCCTGGCGATGGCGTGGACACCGGTCGCGTGCGCGGCGCGTCCGCTGGGCTGGTCGGGCTCGGCGTGTCGCCGGTTCCGGTCGGGTCGTCTCCCGCAGTGCCGCCGCCACTGGCGAGGTCGAGCGACTCCGGCTCGCCCAGGTTCTCTGACGGTCCGCCGCCGACACCTCGTTGCGACTCGTCTGCGGTGGCATTGTCGGGGGCGCCGGTCCGCTCACGCACGATCACCGCGACGTCGCCCTCTGCCGCGCCGGCCGCCGCCGCGGCCTGCTCGAGACCGAACAGCGCCGTCCAGGTGACCGGTCCGACAACGCCGTCGACATCGAGTCCGTTGTGCGCCTGGAAGTTGGTCACCGCGGCCTGGGTCACCGGGCCGAAGATGCCGTCGACCGGAACGCCGAGCTGGCGCTGGATCTCCGCGACCGCGTCGCCATGGCTGCCGAGCTTGTACGCCATCGCGGCCGGCGTCGCACCGCTGTCGATCGCGCGGCTGGCAGGCGATGCCGCCGCGACATCCACGCCGCGCCCGCCGATGCCCAAACCGGCGGCAGCGAGCAGGCTGCCGGTCGGTCCGGCGACCATCAGCGTGCTGAGCGCCACCGAGGCACGTCGGCGGCGCGCGACGGAGCGTCGTACGGCGGGTGCGATCGCGCGGCGGTGCAACGAGCGCTCGAGCGAGCGCGTCCAGGGGTCGACCAGGGCCAGGTCTCGGTGCGGAGTCGTCATCTGAACCGTGTGCTCCTCTTCCTTCGGGCCTACGGGGTTAGCTGACGGGCTCGCGCTGGAAGTGCGCTACGCGACGGCTGTGTCGCGATTCGCCCCTGACGACCTGACGGTCGCCCTTGGGTCCCCCGTTCTCCGCGGCCAGGGCAGCGGAGACTCGGCGTGAATGGTTATGTGAACAACCTTCCGGCGGCAAAGTAGCGCAGCTGGCCGCTGCGCGCTACCCCTCGCGCCAGGCGGCCCACGCGCTGTCTCGCCCGCGATGCGCCGTATGCTGGCGCCCGATGGACGCCCGCCAACGCCTGATCGCCGAGCTGCGCGAGCACGCGCTGGTGATCGGCAAGGTGACGCTGGCCAGCGGCGCCGAGGCCGAGTACTACGTCGACGCCAAGCGCGCCACGCTGCGTCCGCCGGGCTTCGCCGCGATGGGCGAGCTGGTCGCCGCCGAAGCACGCCGCCTTGGCGCGACGGCCGTCGGCGGGCTGACGATGGGCGCCGACCCCGTCGCCTGCGCGGCGCTCGCCGCCGGCGCCGACGTCAAAGCCTTCTTCATCCGCAAGGAGGCCAAGCACCACGGCCTCCAGCGCCGCGTCGAGGGCCCGTTCCTCGACGACTCCGACCGCTGCCTCGTCGTCGAGGACGTCGTCACCAGCGGTGGCTCGACGATCCAGGCGATCGAGGCGCTCCAGGCCGAGGGCCGCCAGATCGTCGGCGTCGTCAGCGTCCTCGACCGCCTCGCCGGCGGTGGCGCCCAGATCAAGGCGGCTGCGCCCGCCGCGCCCTACACCCCGCTCGCCACGATCGACGACGTCTACCCCGACCGCCCCGACCGTTAGGAGGTCAGCGTGAGGATCCTCGTCACCAGCGCCCGGATGCCGTTTGCGCTGAGCGTGATCCGCCAGCTCGCGCAGGTCGGCCACGAGGTCTACTCGTCCGACACCTACGAGTCGGCGCCTGGCAACCACTCGCGCTATCTGAAGGGCCACTTCGTGACGGCCTCGCCGCGCGACGAGACGGAGAAGTTCACCGCCCAGGTGCGCGACTACTGCGCCGAGCACGGCATCGAGCTGATCGTTCCGACCTGGGAGGAGGCGTTCTACCTCGCGACCGCGCGCGAGGGTATAGAGCAGGTCGCGAAGCTCTACACCGCCCAGTTCGAGACGCTCGCCCAGGTCCACGACAAGGACTCGTTCGAGCAGCTCGTCGAGCGGCTCGGGATCCGCGCGCCGGTCGGCGTGACGGTGCGCAGCGATGCGGAGCTGATGGAGGCGGTCGGCCGCTGGCCGCACTACTTCGGTCGTGGCGTCTACTCGCGCGGCGGCGTCACGCTGATGACCAACCACGGGCCGCTCGCCGGCCGCGTCAAGCCCGAGGACGTCCATCCCACCCCGGACGCGCCGTGGCTGGTCCAGGAGTTCGTCGAGGGACCGATGGTCTGCACCTACTCGACGCTCCACGACGGTCGCGTGACCGCCCACTCGACCTACCGCGCGCCGCGCCAGTTCCACCACTCGACCGGCGTCCAGTTCGAGTCGATCGACGGCGCCGAGACGCTCGCGGTCGTCGAGAAGCTCGGCGGCGAGCTCGGCTACGACGGCCAGATGTCGCTCGACTTCGTCGACACCGGCGACGGCCTGGCGATCATCGAGTGCAACCCGCGCACGACCGACGGCGTCCTGCTGATGGAGGGCGACGAGCTCGCGAACGGCTTGCTCGCCGGTGTCGACCCGTCGACCCCGCTCCCCGACGAGCCATTCGTCGTCCCGCCCGGCCGCCTGATCCAGCTCGACTTCGCGGTCTTCGGCGCGCTCTTCTCGAGCGGCTGGAAGGAGATCCCCGGCACGATCCACGACCTCGTCGAGGTGCGCGGCGCCGACCGCGGCTGGCACGATCAGCTGCCCAATCTCTACTCGTTCCTCGCCTTCTGCCACCACGAGCGCCTGAGCCTCGCCGAGCACGAGAAGCTGCAGGTGGCCATGTACGAGGACGTCTCTTGGGACGGGGAGCCGATAAGCGGTATGACCGCTTCCCAGGCGGCTGCATTGCAGCGTCTTCACGGTTAGTCTGGAAGAGTAAGAGTGCGTCCCTGACCCGGCGCGCTCAGGGTTCTGGCGGGGGTTTGAGCAGGAGGGCGGCTGTGATGAAGCGAGGGCTGGAGGGGGCTGGGGGGCTGGGGCGGGGCGACCATGCCTGCCTCGTTTGCGAGACGGACGCGGAGCGCTGGAACGCGGTCGAGGAGTTCGCCCGCGCGGGCGTGGAGCGCGGCGAGCGGTTGCTCTACGTCGCGCGTGCCGGCGACGAGGAGACGGCCCAGCGACGGCTGCGGGCGGTCGGCGGGACCGGCACCGGCGAGCTGATCGTCGCGCCTGCGGCGATCGCGATGGCCTTCGCCGACGGTGCGCGCTTCGACCCGGCCGAGCGCGACGCCGCGTGGCGCGAGCAGGTGCGGGCCGCGCTCGGAGACGGCTTCACGGGCCTGTCGGTCGCGGGCGACATGGCGTGGTTTCACGAGGCCGGCCTGTCGCTCGAGCAGATCCTCGACTACGAGCACCGCTGCACCGGGGTGATCGACGAGCTGCCCGCGTCGGCGCTCTGCATCTACGACCGCACCCGCTTCGACGACCGCACGCTCGCCCGGGCCGGGCATGCCCACCCGGTTTGCCGTGGCCGCGGCATCGGGCCGGCCGGCATGTTCGTGTCGCGCACGATGAAGATCGCCGCGGCAGGGCCCGGGGCGCTCAAGCTGTCGGGCGAGGTCGACGTTTCGAACGTTCCCTCGTTGTCGAGCGCGCTGCAGTCGACCGCTGGTGGGCGCGCCGCGGTGTTGCTCGATCTCGACGCGCTCGAGTTCATCGACGTCGCCGGGATGCGCGCGATCCAACGGACCGCCCAGGGTCTCGCGGCCCGCGGCGGCGAGCTGCTGGTTCTCTCGCCGCGACCGCTGGTAGCGCGGATGATCGCGATGATGGGTATGGATGGTCTGGTGAGAACGGAGCAACCGCACTGATGGCGGGCGCCAGGCTCGCCCACCAGGCTTTCCTCTACGAGGGTGCCGAGCAGTTCGCGGAGGCGATGGCGCCGGTGGTTCGCGCGGGCGTCGAGCGCGGCGACAAAGTGCTGGTGGCGGCCAAGCGGGCGAGTACCGAGGCTTTGCGCGACGAGCTGGGGGGCGACGGCGCTGCGGTCGAGCTGCACGACACGCTGGAGTGGCATCCGCGGCCGGTCCACCGTCTGATGGCGGTCCAGCGGACGATCGCGGGGCTTGCGCCCGACAGCCAGCTGCTGGCGCTCGGCGAGCCGGTCTGGACGGGTTCGGCCGCCATGCGGCGCGAGTGGGCGCGCTACGAGTCGACGATCAACGTCGCGCTCGCCGACGCGCCGCTGCGCTTCATCTGCCTCTACGACCGCTCCGAGCTGCCGGACGGCATCCTCCGCCACGGTCTCGGCACCCATCCCGAGGTCGTCGAGGGCAGCGCCGCCTGCCCGTGCGCGACCTTCGAGCCGCCAGACGAGTTCGTCCGCGAGCTCGACGCCGGCGGGCGCGCCGAGCTCGGGCAAGACCACTACGACATCCCGTTCAGCGGCGACCACCACGCCTTCCGCGGCCTGCTCGCCGGACTCGCGCTCGAGTGCGGGATGAGCGCCGACCGCGCCGAGGAGCTGGTCCTGGCCGCGAACGAGATCGTCACCAACTCGGTGCTCCACGGCGCGCCGCCGATCGTCGCTCGCTGCTGGGTCGCCGACGGCGACTTCGTCTGCGAGGTGAGCGATGGCGGGCCGGGCGTGACCGACCCGTTCGCCGGCTGGACGCTGCCTCCGCCGGGCGCTCCCGGCGGCTGGGGCCTCGCGGTCGCTCGCCGCATCTGCGACGCGCTCGAGGTCGCCGGCGGCCCCGACGGCGAGTCGCGCGTGCGGCTCTACGCCGCTTTGCGCTCGACGTAGGTCCAGACCTCGCTGAGATCGCCGGCGAGGGCGGGGATCTGCTCGCCGCCGGCGTTGACAAGCCGGTGGACGACCATCTGGTGGACGCCGCCGACGAGCAGCTCGGGCAGCACCTCCGGCACGTCGAGGTCGCCGAGC
>CAMLNW010000094.1 GCA_946481495.1 uncultured Actinomycetes bacterium | reverse complement strand
CGAACGACAACGTGTAGAAAGCGCGGTTGCCGTCCTGGCTAATCTGGTACGACTGTGACGGCGAGCCGAAGTAGTCCTGAACGTAGGCATTAGTCGTCTTCTCTACGGGTGAGACCAACTCGACCCCGCGGGACGGAAGTCCTGAAGCCCGCGTCGTGAAGCTCTTCGGCGACGTGATCGTGCTCGCCGTCAAGTTAGAGCTGACCAGTCGGTAGAAGTAGGTCGTGCTGGGTTCGAGACCCGTCAGCACGCCAGCGGCGAGCTTGTTGACAGACCCGGCCCCCACCACGCCGTTCGGAGCAGGCACCCGATTGGTGAAGTTGGTCGGCGAAGTCCCCCACTCAAACCGATACTCCGTAGCGCTCGAGTTGGGATTGACATACCCAAAGAGGCGAGCCGAGCCCGTGCCGACCGAGTCGGCACCGACGCTCGCGACGGTCGGCGCGATGGCATCGGTGATGAACGAGCCCTCGGCTGAGGCGAGATCGGGATTGCCTAGGGTGCGGTTTGCCAGAATGCGGACTCGATACGCGGTATTGGGCAGCAGGCCGGTGACGATTGCCGACAAGTCTTGGACCGCGCCGACGGCGACGGTTCCGCTGCTGACGTTGGTCCATACGACGCCGTCTCGGGAGACCTGGAACCGATAGCTGGTTGCGAACCCGCCGACCGAGGAGTCGACGGTGCCGGTGACCGTCGCCGTGGTCGATCCGACGTCGCTCGCCGCGCCCACGCTCACGTCGACGTTGACGGGCGTGTCATCGGCGACGAACAGCCGGTGTCCTCCGGTTTGGGAGGTCACGTAGATGTCACCGGGCGCGGGCCCTACCGCGATGCCGCCCGACAGCAGACCCCAGTTCGCAAAGTGAGTGTCGGAAAGCGTGGGAGAGCCGGCGGGACTCGCGAGTTCGAAGACACCGATCGTCTCGTCGCGTGCGACCAAGAGATGGCCGGCATTGTCGATCGCAAGTCCCGTGGTCGCTGGAGGCGGCCGTCGCGGTGATGGTGTCTGGACGGAGTGCCTGCATGAGCAGCGTCGCAGGTGTCGACTGAGTCGTGTCGAAGCGCGGGACGCGATGGCTGGATGCGGAACCGTCTGAGGCGTAGAGCACGCCCGCGGCATCGACCACGAGATGCTGGGGTTGGGCCGCGTTGAACGCCCCGTTCTCATTCACGGGGCTGGAGTTGCCACCCGCCTTGCAGACCCCGGTTCCGGTCGACGCACAGATCTCGAAGCTGTTCGTGTCGATGTTGCCGCTCTGACCTGTCGCGACAACGTCCCACCCGAAAGCCCGCACGAAGTCGCCATCGGACTCGAACTCCTGCACCCTGCGGTTAGAGCCAACAAGTACGTTCCCGGCGTTGGGGTTGCCCGCCGGGACCACCGCCGGCCGCCCTATCGTGGCGGCGAACTGGCCGCCATTTCCACCCGCGGCGGCGGCCGTCTTACAATCGGCCGCCACGGTACATACCTCAAAGGTGGCGACGCCGCCAGTGGTGACGTCCCAGCCCCACGCACGGTCGAACGCGACGGGGTCGGATGCGACAGCAGGGAGGGTGAACTTCTGCACCCGTCGATTGCCCTGGTCGGTCACATAGACCGACCCGTCCACCTGATCGACAGCGATCCCCTGCGGAGCGTTGAACGCCCCGCCGACCTGAGTGGTCGTGACACCAGCCTTGCAGTCGGCAGCGACGGTGCAGGTCTCCATCGTCGTACCGCCCGCCGGCAGGCTCACGTCGGCGCCCCACGCCCGGATGAAGTTTTCATCGGCATCGAACTGCTGGATGCGATGGTTCGCAGAGTCGACCACGAAGACGTCGCCAACCCCAGCGTTGCCCACCCCCGTCCTGTTGACCTCCACCCCAAGCGGCTGGTTGAACAGCCCGCCGGTAGTCCCGGACGCGGTCGAGCCAGCAACGACACGATCGATGTACTTCGTCGCATGCGCCGAAGACGCGCAGAAACCAAGCGCGACAAAGCAAACGGCAACGGCGGTAAAAGGCCCAAAGCTCCAGCCGCGAATCACGACACCGGAAAACGGCGCACCAGCCCCTCCAACAGAACGCGAGACGAAGAGCGCACGCAGGATCCCCAAAGCCAACCCACGGCTCCCCGTGGACTTGGCCAAAGACTGCCCTGCGCAAATGCCCCTCATCAAGCTGTTCCTCTCCTCGTCGCTCTTCCAGGTACGGCGAACTCCGAGTTCTCTGGCGATCTCCCTTTGCGGTGCCTTTCGGCAGACTTGAAGGTAGGCCTGGAAACTTGAAGTTTCTGAGATGCCTAACGTAAACCCGGAGGTATCTGGAAGTCAAGAGACATCCGTCGCGGGTCGGGATTTCCGCTCTGCAGAGCGGTTCTGCCAGGTACCGCCGGGGTACTGATGGCGGGGTGGCCTCAGGTCACGCGACCAACGGAGCTGTCCCGCGGAGCGGTGCGGCGTTAGCTTGTCGGGGCGATGCGCGCCCCACGAGATCCCGTTCGGCAGCGACGGCTGCTGGCGCTCGCGGCTGTCGCCTGCCTGGCTGTCACAGTGGGCATAGCGATCGGCGCCCTCGACCGGGACACCTCGGGCCAGCGCGAGGGCGCAGCGCCCGCCACCCCATCGCCCGCGCCCCGACTACCGCTCGCCCAAGCCGTCGGGCAGACGCTGGTGATGGCCTTCGACGGGACCTCGGCGCCCGCCTACGTTCGCCGCCGGCTGCGCAACGGCGAGGGCGCCGGGGTGATCCTGTTCGGCGGCAACGTGGCCGACGCCACGCAACTGCGACGGCTCGCGCGAACGATCCAGCGGGCCGCAGGCGGCGGGGCGCTGATCGCCACTGACCAGGAGGGCGGCGACATCCGCAACGTGCCGTTCGCCGGGCCGGCGACGGCACAGAGCGCGCAGAGCTCGCCTGAGGCCGCCGACGCGGCGGCGGCCGAGGCTGCGCGCGGCCTGCACGCCACGGGAATCAACGTCAACCTCGCCCCCGTCGCGGACGTCGAGCCGCTCAGCGGCGGCGGCGCGCTGCCGGGTCGCCTCTATCCCGGCTCGTCAGGAAAGGTCGCCGCCCTCACCACCGCAGCCCTCCGCGCGCACGCGCGAGAGGGAGTCGCCGCAACCGTCAAGCACTTCCCCGGCCTCGGGCGCGCGACGGTGAACACCGACGACGGGCCGGCGACGATCGACGCTTCCCGCGCCGAGCTGGAGGCCGACGACCTCGAGCCGTACCGCGCCGCTGTCGCCGCCAAGGCCCCGCTAGTGATGGCCGGCCACGCGCTCTACCCCGCCTTCGACCGCGAGCGCATCGCGTCCCAGTCTCCCGCCCTGCTCACAGACGTCCTGCGCGGCCAGCTCGGCTTCCGCGGCGTGACGATCACCGACTCGATCGAGGCCCAGGCAGTGCTTGACCGCTCCGATGTCGCCACCGCCGCCATCCGCTCGATCGCCGCCGGCGCGGACATCGTCCTGATGACCGGCTCCGGAAGCTGGAACCTCGTCTACCCGCGCCTGCTGTGGCGGGCCCGCCGCGACCCCGAATTCGCCGCTCATGTGCGACAGAGGGCTCAGCGCGTACTGGCGCTCAAACGAAGACTCGGACTGCGCGCGGCCGCCGGCTGAACCTCGCCTACGCCACCAGCGGCCGCTAGAACCCGACGATGCCGCGCCATCGGGCGATGCCACCGGCCTTGACAGCCGCGGCGTACAAGGCGCCCCTGCCTTGCGCCCGGAACTCGCGCGGCGACGGCCACTCGGACCGTCCAGCCAGGAAGGCCCTGAGCTCTCGCTCGATCGCCGCGTCGGTCCATTTCGTGGGACGCCCGCGCCGATTCCCCCCACCCACTGCCGCGATCGCTCCGCGCAACACATAGCGCGTGCCCGAGCCAGCGCCGCGGATCGCGAGGACGCCGTGTCGCACAAGAGCACGCAGATCGTCACCGGCAGCCGTGCGCCCGACACCGGCCGCCTGCTCGTACTCCCTGCGCGAGAACTCGCGCCGGCCCTGAATCCGCAGAGCGGTCAGCGCCCGCTCCTGACCCGCGGACAAGCGCAGCTGGCCAGCGCCGCCGCCCGGGATCAACGCGCTCAGGTCCGTCACCGTGGTCGCGACACGTTCGTACTCCTCCGCTAGTCCGCGCAGGAAGTACTCCAGCCAGAAGTTCATGCTGTAGGTGCGCTCGCGAACCGACCTCAGCGCACCGTAGTAGGCCGATCGATCCTCAGCGTAGTAGCGCTCGAAGGAGAGCATCCGTCCGGGAAGCACGCCCGATCGCATCAAGAGAGCCGCCTGGAAGAGCCGCGCGACACGCCCGTTGCCGTCGGCGAATGGATGCACGTCGGTGATCCCGTAGTGCGCCACGCCCGCGACCACGAACGGGGGGTCTCCCCCGTCGAGCTTGCGATTCAGCCATTCGAACATTCCCGCCATCCGCGGCGCGACCTCGGGTTGAGGGGGCCCCTCGTGCATGACCTGGTTCGTGAGGCGGTCGACCACGAGCGCGCGACCGTCGTGCCACTCGCCCTCGTGATGTGGCTTGAAGTGTGGATCGTCCTCACGTCCGAGTCCACGCGTCGTCGTCGCGTGGAGCTCTTTGAGGAACTCCGTAGTGAGCTCGAGGGTCCCGCTGTCGATCCGCTCGTCGATCAGGTCCAACGCATCCACGTAGTTGACGAGCTCGACCTTGGCCGTGCTGTCGGCCGCCAGCTGCCCACGGGCCGCCCGCTCGGCCTCGATCACGGGTAGCTCATTGCCCTCGATCAGGTTCGAGTAGTGGATCGTTCCCACGCGCGCCGAGGACCGCAGTTGATCCGCGACCGCGGGCAGGACGCGAGCTCCCCTGATCGTGCCGAGCGCCATCGAGATCCGCATCAGCTCTTTGGAGGCTTCCGGCGTGTAGCGATGGTAGTTCGCGAGGAACTCAATCTCTGTCTCGGAAGGCATCTATCCCCAGGTACTACCGCTTAGGAGCAAAACCAAAAATGCTTTTTTGCAGGATACTTTTGTATATCTACCGCTGAAGCCGATAAAAATCAACCGCAAGAAGACAATCCCCCCGCAAGCCCTGATTCGACCGCTGAGGAGCAAAAAGAAACTCCCATTTTGCAGGAAGATCTTCCCTTCTCTACCGCGTGAGACGATAAATCAGCCCAGGGTATAGCGTTGTTCGCATGGCACTGGATGCAGACGCAATCGTGGTGGGCGGTGGGCTGGCCGGGCTGGTCGCGACCGCGGAGCTGGCCGACACCGGCAAGAAGGTGATCCTGCTCGACCAGGAGAACGAGGCGAACCTCGGCGGGCAGGCATTCTGGTCGCTCGGCGGGCTGATGTTCGTCGACAGCCCCGAGCAGCGGCGGATGCGGGTCAAGGACTCATATGAGCTCGCACTGCAGGACTGGCTGGGCACCGCAGCATTCGACCGGCCAGAAGACGAGTGGCCGCGCAGGTGGGCCGAGGCCTACGTCGAGTTCTGCGCTGGCGAGAAGCGACCGTGGCTGCACGAGATGGGGATGCGCTGGCTGCCGAACCCCGGCTGGCCGGAGCGGGGCGGCTACCTCGCCGACGGCCACGGCAACTCGGTGCCGCGCTTCCACATCACGTGGGGGACCGGACCGGGCGTGGTGGCGCCGTTCGAGCGGCGGGTGCGCGAGGCGGTCGCCAAGGGGCTGGTCGAGTTGCGCTTCCGCCACCGTGTCGACGAGCTCGCGGTCGGCGGAGGTACGGTCCACGGGGTGCGCGGAGCCGTGCTCGCGCCGAGCGACACGGCGCGTGGTGTCGCGTCGAACCGCGACGTCACCGGCGAGTTCGAGCTCTACGCGCAGGCGGTGATCGTCACCAGCGGCGGCATCGGCGGCAACCACGGCCTGGTCCGCGAGAAGTGGCCGCGCGACCGGCTCGGCGAGCCGCCGGTGCACATGATCTCCGGCGTCCCCGCCCACGTCGACGGCCGCATGCTGGAGATCGCGCGCAACGCCGGTGCCAACGAGATCAACGCCGACCGGATGTGGCACTACGTCGAGGGGCTCCACAACTGGCACCCGATCTGGCCGAAGCACGCGATCCGGATCATCCCCGGGCCGTCGTCACTGTGGTTCGACGCGCGCGGCAGGCGCTTGCCCGGCCCGCTCTACCCCGGCTTCGACACGCTCGGCACGCTGCACCACATCCAGCGCACCGGCCACGACTACACCTGGTTCGTGTTGACCCAGAAGATCATCGAGAAGGAGTTCGCGCTGTCGGGGTCGGAGCAGAACCCGGACACGACGTCGAAGAGCGTGCGGGCAGTGCTGAAGGAGCGGCTGGGCAGCGGGCCGCCGAGCCCGGTGCAGGCGTTCATGGACCACGGCCAGGACTTCATCGTCGAGCGCGACCTGGCGAGCCTCGTCCGCCGGATGAACGAGCTGACCGGCGACGACCTGATCGACCTCGGCGAGTTGCGCGAGCAGATCGTCGCGCGCGACCGCGAGATCGCCAACCCCTACGCCAAGGACGGCCAGGTGACGGCGATCCACGGGGCGCGGGCGTACTTCGCCGACAAGGTGACCCGTGTCGCCGCCCCGCACGAGATCCTCGACCCGAAGGCCGGGCCGCTGATCGCAGTGCGCCTGTCGATCCTCACGCGCAAGTCGCTCGGCGGCCTGCAGACCGACCTCGACGCACGCGCGCTGCGCCCCGACGGTGACCCACTCCCCGGCCTCTACGCCGCCGGCGAGGTCGCCGGCTTCGGCGGCGGCGGCGTCCACGGCTACCGCTCGCTCGAGGGAACGTTCCTCGGCGGCTGCCTGTTCTCGGGGCGAACCGCGGGTCGTGC
Organism: uncultured Actinomycetes bacterium; assembly: GCA_946481495.1. The sequence continues at coordinate 2,711 of CAMLNW010000094.1, read as the reverse complement.
GGCGGCGGCAGCGATAGCCTGACTACCGCTTTTGCGCGCTTCTCGGTACCGCTTTGCGCAGATCTAACTGCGTACGTCGCCCCCTCTTGGGTAAGGACCCATAAAGGAGGTCGTCATGAAGATCTTGGTAGCCGGCGCGACTGGAGCGCTGGGGAGGGTGCTGGTTCCGAAGCTCGTCGAGCGTGGGCATGAGGTCGCGGGCATGACGCGGAGCGAGTCGAAGCAGGAGCGGGTGCGCGGGCTTGGGGCGCGGCCGGTCGCGGCGGACGCGCTCGACGGACGCGCCGTCGCGCAGGCGGTCGGGGAGGCCGAGCCGGAGGTGGTCGTCCACCAGCTGACGGCGCTGGCGGGTGGGATCGACATCCGCAAGCTCGAGCGGTCGTTCGAGCTGACCAACCGGCTGCGCACCGATGGCACCGACCACCTGCTCGCGGCCGCCCGCGCGGTGGGCGCGCGCCGCTTCGTCGCCCAGAGCTACGCCGGCTGGCCGTTCGCGCGGAGCAGCGGGCCGCTCAAGTCGGAGACCGATCCGCTCGACGGCGATCCGCCGTCGCAGATGCGCACCACTCTCGCGGCGATCCGCCATCTCGAGGACGCGGTCACGAGCGCCGACGGGATCGAGGGCATCGTCCTGCGCTACGGCGGCTTCTACGGGCCGGGCACCTCGCTCGCCGTCGACCCCGACGGCGAGCAGGTCGCCGCGCTGCGCGCGCGCAAGGTGCCGGTCGTCGGCGACGGCGGCGGGGTCTGGTCGTTCGTCCACGTCGAGGATGCCGCCGAGGCAACCGCGCTGGCGATCGAGCGCGGCGCGCCCGGCATCTACAACGTCGTCGACGACTCCCCCGCGCCCGTGAGCGAGTGGGCGCCGGCCGCGGCGCGCGCGCTCGGCGCCAAGCCGCCGCGACGGGTCCCGAGGTGGCTCGGCAGGCTCGTGGCCGGCGAGGCGGCCGTCGTGATGATGACCGAGAGCCGCGGCGCCTCGAACGCCAAAGCCAAGCGCGAGCTCGGCTGGCAGCCGCGTCACACGAGCCTGTGGGAGAGCTTGACCGCCGGGTAGCGTCCGCCCGCACGGCGCTGATCATGGCCAGCCTCGGCCTGGCGCTGACGCCGGCGGACTTCCGGCGGGTGCTGACCTCCCCGCGCAGCGTTGGAATCGGGATGCTGAACCTGGCGCTGATCTCGCCGCTGCTGGCGTTCGCGATGGCGGAGCTGTTCGACCTGCCCCCCGAGCTGGCGGTTGGACTGGTGCTGCTGGGCGCGTCGCCCGGCGGGACGATGGCGAACATGCTCACCCATCTGGCGCGCGGCGAGACGGCGCTGTCGGTGACGATGACGGCGATCAGCAGCGTCTGCTCGGTGATCACCGTGCCGCTGTTCCTAGCGCTGGCGACTGCGCACTTCGGCGCCGACGACATCGGCGACGTGTCGATGCTCGGCGTCGTCGCCAAGGTCTTCGCGATCACGATCGTGCCGGTGTCGTTCGGCATGTGGCTGCGCGCCCGCTGGCCGGAGCGGGTGGCGGTCGCCTACCCGCGCGTGCGGGCGATCTCGCTGTCGCTGTTCGTGTTGGTGGTGGTCGGCGCGATCGCCAGCGAGTACGAGGTCCACAACTCGACGCTGGCGATCGCCGTCGGCGCCTCGCTCGCCGACGAGCTCTCGATCCCCGCAGCGGTCTACAGCACCTTCATGTTCGTCACCGGCGGTCTGTTCGCCTGGGCGATGAGCCGGCGCAACGCCGGTGCTCCGATCGCCGCGGTCGAGCCCGCCCAGACCTAGGTCAGCCGCCGCGTGGCGCGTAGCGGTGGTGGAAGGCGAGCGTGTTGCCGGCCGGGTCTTCGAAGAAGGTCTGGTGGCAGACGCCGCTGTCGACGATCTCGCCCTTGAACTCGACGCCGCGCGACTCGAGCTCGGCGCGGGCGGCCGCGACGTCGTCGACACGGAACTCGATCGGGCTGTTGCTGGCGCGGAATTCGATCCCGAGCGCGGCGCAGTTGAGCAGGGCGAGCGTCACAGTGCCGGTCTCGAACTCGGCGCCGACGGGGTCCGCCCCCGGGCGCTGCCAGACGCTCGACGGCTCGAGGCCGAGCACGTCGGCGTAGAAGTCGCGCGACTCCTGCAGGTCCTTGGCGGGAATCGAGACGAAGTCGACACCGGTGACGAGAGAGGGTGTGGTGGCAGTCATAGGTCGCTCCTTGGTGGTCGTTCGCGCTAGCGCAGCTCTAGTAGTAGCGGCGCGTGATCCGATGGCTTGGTGCCCTTGCGGAAGTCGCGGTCGATGCCGCAGCTCTCGATCTTGGCGGCGAGCGGCGGCGAGACGAGGTGGGCGTCGATCCGCAGGCCCATCTTGCGGTGGAAGTGGCCCTGGCGGTAGTCCCACCAGGTGAAGCCCTGCTCGTCGGGGTGGAGCTCGCGGAAGGCGTCGACCGTGCCGGCATCGAGCAGGGCTTGGAAGCGCTCGCGCTCCGGCGGCGTGACGTGCGTGGCGCCGACGAACGCCGCCGGGTCGTAGACGTCGAGGTCGGTCGGGCAGACGTTGAAGTCGCCGGCGACGACCAGTGGCTCGCCCGACAGCTCGGCGATCCGCCGGGCCATCGCGTCGATGAAGCGGAGCTTGTCATCGTAGGTGGGCGTGTCGGGCTCGCGGCCGTTCGGGACGTAGACCGAGACCACCCGGACGCCGTCGACGGTCGCCTCGATCCAGCGCGCCTCGT
>CAMLNW010000093.1 GCA_946481495.1 uncultured Actinomycetes bacterium | reverse complement strand
CTTCCGATCTTCAAAGTCACGGCTTCGATCATCGCTACCTCCTATGCGAGCTCGCCCAGATTCCGGTCACGCCGGGTGGACTTGGATTTGTGGAGGCGGGCTTGACGGCCACGCTCGCCCTCGCCGGGGTCGGGGCGGGCGCGGCCGTCCTGGCGACTTTCGCCTACCGCCTGTTCCAGTACTGGTTGCCGTTGCCGTTGGGTCTTGTCGGAGCGACCATGCAGCGGCGGCGTTACGGCACCTAATCGGTCATGAACGCGTCTCCATAGACCGTGAGCGCGTAGATGATCAGGCCGTCGATCACGAGGATGATGATCGACCAGATCGGGTAGGCGCCGATCGACAGCAGCGCGCCGACCGCGCTGAAGAACGACAGCACGATGCCGAGTACGGCGCCGGCTCCGCTGCCGCCGAAGATCAGCAGCGCGGTCAACAGCTGCACGCAGCCGATCACGATGTGGATCGCTCCCCAGGAGTTGAGGCTCCACATCAGCAGCTGGTCGGATGCGAAATAGGTGTCTTGGACGAGGGCGACGAGGCCCCAGATCACGTTGAACGTCCCGACGACCAGGATCATCATGCCGGCGAAGCCCGCCCAGCCTCTGCCAGTTCGCGGCACTCCGGATGCCTCCATCGATTCCCCCTCGTAGGTAGGTGGTTGGTGCGGCGATTCTCGCCTCCGCGCAGGACGGGTAGCTTTCGGGCGTGGCCGATCTCGACCCCAGGCTGCTGCGCGCCTTCGTCGCGGTCGCCGAGGAGCTGAGCTTCTCGCGTGCCGCCGAGCGGGTCGGCATGGCGCAGCAGGCGTTGTCCGCGCAGGTCCGCCAGCTCGAGAGCCGGCTCGACACCAAGGTCTTCAAGCGGACGACACGACGTGTGACGCTGACGCCAGCAGGCGAGGCGCTGCTGCCACACGCGCGCGACGCGCTCGCGGCTATCGACGCGGGGATCGAAGCGGTTCGCAGCTCCGCCGCGGATGCGGCGAATGCGATCGCGGTCGCTGGCGTAGCGGAGGCAGGTGCCGTCGGGGCGGCGATCCTCGAGCGGTTCGCACGCGACTTCCCTGAGATCACGCTTTCGGTGAGCGACGTGCTGCCGCCCCAAACGTTGCTCGAGGAGGGAGGCGGACCGCCGCCGTCGGTCGCCTTCGTGCGTCCGCCGTTTCGGGGGGTCAACCGCTTCTCGACTGTCACGCTGCTCACTGAGCCGCGCGTCGCGGCAATTTCTGCGGTTCATCCACTGGCCGGCCGCGAGCACATCGAGCCAAGTGAGCTGATGGGCGAGACATGGGCGTGGGTGGGCTCGGCGGACCGCATCGCCGAGTCGTTCTGGCTGCTCGAGGATCACCGCTACGGCCGCCCGCCACGGATCGGCGGACGTCCGCGCGGCTGGGAAGACCTGCTGCGCCTGGTCGCCGCCCAGCGGGCGATCGGGATCGTCCCGGCGTCGATCGCGGCGACCCTAGCCCCGTCGGCGCCCGAGGTGCGCTTCGTCACCGTAGACGGAATCGATCCGTCGCCGTTGGTGCTCGCCTGGCGTCCCGCCGAGGAGACGCCAGCCGTCCGCGAGCTCGCGGACGTTGCACGTGTGCTGGCGCGGTCTCAGGCGCCGGCGTACAGAGTGGACGATTCGCTGACCTAGGGGTCCGCGAATCTTCCGTTCTGTCCGTTGGTCAGGTTGGAAGGGTCGCGCGGACCTGGTAGACGGAGATCGAGTGGTTGAGGAAGGCGTTGCGGGCGGCGCGCAGATAGAGGCGCCAGACGCGGAGGCGCTCGGGGCCGGCGAGGCGCTCGGCTGTGACGAGGTCGCGATCAAGGTTCTCGTACCAGTGGCGCAGCGTCTCGGCGTAGTCGGCGCGGAAGCCCTCGACGTGGTGAGTCTCGAAGCCGGCGCGCTCGAGCGCAAGCTGGACGCGTGAGAGCTGGAGTGTCTCGCCGTCGGGGAAGACGTAGCGCTCGTTGAACGAGCCCGGGTCGGGGTCGGTGTGGCGCAGCCGCGCGATGCCGTGGTTGAGCAGCCGCCCGCCCGGCTTCAGCAGACCGGCGAGCTGGCGAGCGTAGAGGTCGATCTTGTTCTCGCCGACGTGCTCGACCATCCCGATGCTGGCGATCGCGTCGAACTGCTCGCCGCCGATGTCGCGGTAGTCCATCACCCGGATCTCGATGCGATCGGAGAGACCGGCGGCCTCGACGCGGTTGCGCGCCTCCTTGGCCTGCTCTGGCGAGAGCGTTATCCCGACGACGCGCGCGCCGTGCCGTGAGGCGGCGTGGATCGCAAACGCCCCCCAGCCGCAGCCGACGTCGAGCAGCGTGTCGCCCTCCGACAGCGCGAGCTTCGTGCAGACCAGCTCGCGCTTGTAGTCCTGGGCCTCCTCGAGCGTCTGCGCCCCGCGCGAGAAGATCGCGCAGCTGTAGGTCATCGAGTCGTCGAGGAAGAGCGCGAAGAACTCGTTACCGACGTCGTAGTGGTGGCGCACCGCGCGCTCGTCGCGCTCGCGGCTGTGCAGCTTGCCGTGCGGGCGCAGCTCGGACTTCGGCGCTCGCGGCGGGCGGGTGATTCCGATCGCCCGTGCGGCGGCAACCATCAGCTTCGCCCGCGTCCGTCCGTCGATCGCCGGTGGCTGCCAGCGGTCGACGATGCCCATCACTGCCATCAGGTCGTCGACATCGAGGTCGCCACTCACATATGCGCGTCCCAGACCGAGTTGGCCCGGCGCGCGAACGAGGTGGGCGAGCGCACGCGGCGAGTTGACGGTGAAGTGTGGGCCGTCGCCGTCGCCGTCGCCGTTGCCGTCGGTGCTCGGGATCGTCGACCCGTCCCAAAGATCGACCGTAAACGGGCGCTCGGGCAGCGCCTGCTCGATCTCCCTCCGCAGCGGACCTGTCGTGGTCAGCGGCATGTCGAAAAAGCCTAGCCCGACTGGCCCGGAAATCTCAAGGCCGGGGGAGTAATCCCCTCCAATCGGGGGTACCGGCTGGCTGTGGCCGACCTACTCGCGATCTACCTGAACGATCACCTGGCTGGCTCGACCGTGGGCGTCGAGCTCGCGCGCCGCGCGCGGGGGTCGAACGAGGGGACCGAGCTCGGCGACTTCCTGGCCGGCTTGGCGGTCGAGATCGAGGAGGACCGTGCCACGCTCGAGGAGGTCATGGAGGCGGCCGGCGCGGGTCGCGACCGGCTCAAGGTCATTGGCGCCTGGGCCGGCGAGAAAGCCGGCCGGCTGAAGCTGAACGGGAGTTGGCTCAGCTACTCGCCGTTGAGTCGGGTTGTCGAGCTCGAGGGGCTGAGGCTTGGCGTCGAGGGCAAGGCCTGCCTGTGGCGAATGCTGCGCGACCTGTCCGACCCACGCCTGTCGGGGTTCGACTTCGACGCGCTGCTCGCACGCGCCGAGCGTCAGCGCGACGAGCTCGAGCTGCGGCGGCTTGAGGCCGGATGCTTGGCCTTCAGCCGGCTTTAGCGGCCCGCCGCGCGGTGCGCACGCGGTCGGTGGCGCTGAGTTCGGCCTTGCGCATCCGGACGATCGCCGGGGTGACCTCGACGCACTCGTCGGCGCGGACGTGCTCGAGCGCCTCGTCGAGCGACAGCTCGCGCTTCGGCGACAGCCGCACCAGCACGTCGGCGGTCGAGGAGCGCATGTTGGTGAGGTGCTTCTCCTTGACGGCGTTGACGTTGAGGTCCTCGGGACGCGAGTTCTCGCCGACGATCATCCCCTCGTAGACCTCCTCGCCCGGTCCGACGAACAGCGTGCCGCGCTCCTCGAGGTTGATCAGCGCAAAGCTCGCGGTCGGGCCGGGACGGTCGGCGACCAGCGAGCCTGTCGAGCGGGTGCGCATCTCGCCGGCCCACGGCTCCCAGCGGTCGAGCACGTGGCTCATCACGCCGCTACCGCGGGTCAGCGTCAGGAATTCGGTGCGGAAGCCGATCAGCCCGCGCGCCGGGATCAGGTAGTCCATCCGCACCCAGCCGGTGCCGTGGTTGGCCATGTGGTCCATCCGCCCCTTGCGGCCGGCGAGCAGTTGGGTGATCGAGCCGACGTGCTCCTCGGGCGTGTCGATCGTCAGCCGCTCGACCGGCTCGTGGGTGCGGCCCTTGACCTGGCGCGTGACGACGTGCGGCTGGCCGACGGTCAGCTCGAACCCCTCGCGGCGCATCGTCTCGACCAGCACGCCGAGCTGCAGCTCGCCACGGCCCTGGACCTCCCAGGCGTCGGGGCGCTCAGTCGGGTTCACGCGGATCGAGACGTTGCCGACCAGCTCGCGCTCCAGCCGCGCTTCGATCTGGCGCGCGGTCAGCTTGTCGCCCGACTGGCCGGCGAGCGGGGACGTGTTGACGCCGATCGTCACCGACAGCGACGGCTCGTCGATCTCGATCAGCGGCAGCGGGCGCGGGTCTTCCGCGTCGGCGAGCGTCTCACCGATCGTGATTTCCGGCATGCCGGCGACGGCGATGATCTCGCCCGGCCCGGCCTCGGCGGCCTCGACGCGTTCGAGCGCCTCGGTGACGTAGAGGTTGGTGATCGTCGCTGTCTCGACGCTGCCGTCGGAGCGGCACCACGCGACGCGCTCGCCCTGGCGGATCGTGCCGTGGCGGACGCGGCAGAGCGCGAGCCGGCCGACGTAGGGGGAGGCGTCGAGATTGGTGACGTGCGCCTGGAGCGGGTGGTCGTCCTCGTGCTCCGGCGCTGGTATGTAGCTGACGATCAGGTCCATCAGCGGCTTCAGCTCGTCCGTTCCCTCGACGCCCTCCTCGAGCGATGCCCAGCCATCCTTGGCGTTCGTGTAGACGATCGGGAAGTCGATCTGCTCCTCGTCGGCGTCGAGCTCGAGGAACAGCTCGTAGACCTCGTCGACGACCTCGCCGATGCGCGCGTCGGGACGGTCGACCTTGTTGACGACGAGAATCACCGGCAGCCGCGCGGCGAGCGCCTTGCGCAGCACGAAGCGGGTCTGCGGCAGCGGCCCCTCGGATGCGTCGACGAGCAGCACGACGCCGTCGACCATCGTCAGCCCGCGCTCGACCTCGCCGCCGAAGTCGGCGTGGCCCGGCGTGTCGATGATGTTCAGCTTGACGTCGCCGTAGCGGACCGCGGTGTTCTTCGCGAGGATCGTGATGCCCTTCTCGCGCTCGAGATCCATCGAGTCCATGACCCGGACGTCGACGTCCTGGTTGGCTCGGAAGGCGCCGGACTGCCACAGCATTGCGTCGACCAGCGTCGTCTTGCCGTGGTCGACGTGCGCGACTATCGCGACGTTACGTATGTCCTCCCTCCTAGACATGGGCCGGCAATGTACCAGCGCACGCCGGGACCATCTGCCAGTCGGCGTTTGATCCTCGGCTGCCTGGGAAGGCTGCGAGTGTGGGTACCGTCGTCCAGCCGGGCCGCGAGCAGTTGCGCCGCCTGGCTCAGCTGAGAGTGCAGGAGGGATGCGTGCTCAGCGTGTACGTCGATCTCGACCCGAGCGAGTTCGCGACCGGCCCGGCGCGGTCGAGCGCGCTGACGTCGGCCGCCGACGAGGCCTCGCGCGCGGTCGAGGACGAGGCGCGTGGCTTCTCGCACGACACCCGCCTGCGGCTGCGCGACGACGTCGTCCGGATCCGCGACTACGCCAAGGAGGCGGACTTCGGCTCCACACATGGCCTGGCGATCTTTGCCGCGGCGGGCGCCGACTTGTTCGAGGCGCTCCACTTGCCGCACTCGGTCGCCAACCGGGTCTGCGTCGACGGCTCGCCGTATGTCGCTCCGCTCGTCGGGCACGCGAACGGCTCGTGGTGCGTCGCGCTCGTCACCCGCCGCGACGGGCGCCTGCTGCGTGGCGGACCGTTACGGCTGGTCGAGGAGGAGCGGATCGACGACGACGTCCCCGGTCGTCACGAGCAGGGTGGCCTGTCGCAGTCGCGCTATGAGCGGCACATCGACGACCAGGCCCACAAGCATCTCGCGCGCGTCGCGAAGCGGCTCGGCGTGTTGTGCCGCGAAGGCGGCTTCGAGCACCTGCTCGTCGGTGGGACCGAGCAGTGCTACAGCGAGTTCGTCGAGCTGCTCGACAACGAGACCCGCGAACGGCTTTGGGGCCGGTTGTCGGTCGACGTCGAGCACGTCGGCGCGGCTGAGGTCACACGCGCTGCCGCTACGCTGATGCGCGAGCACGACCAGCGCTGTCGCGACCGGCTGCTCGACCGCGTCGACGAGGGGCTCGCTCCAGACGGCCACGCGACTGCAGGGCTCGACGACGTCGTCGGCTGCCTCGAAGAGCAGCGCGTCGCGACCCTGCTGGTCGATGCGGCCTGGCTGCGTGAGCACCAGCCCGGGGAGCGCATCGTCGAGCTCGCCCTCGCCCAGAACGCCGAGACCGTCCGCTTCTCCAACGAGCCGCGCATCCAGGCCCACGGCGGCATCGCCGCCCTGCTGCGCTACTAGCGGGCTCCTGCGCACAGGGGTGCTACATTCTGTGCATGGAAGTATCGGCACGAGACCTTCGGAACCACACGCGCGACGTATTGCGACGCGCAGAGCGTGGCGAGCCGGTCCAGATCACGGTCAACCGCAAGCCGGTGGCTGAGTTGCGTCCGATCGACGACCGGCCAATCTGGGTGGCAGGTACGACGATGGAGCAAATCATCGCCTCGACGCCTGCGGATCCTGCTTTGCTCGACGATCTCCGCCCGTTGCGCGATCAGGTCATAGAAGACCAATGAGCCGGGCTCTGCTCGATACCTCGGTGTTCGTCGCCGAGGAACAAGGGCGTCCATTGGCGCGTTCGCTCCCCGATGAGGTCGCCGTCTCGGTCGTGACTCTGGCCGAGCTCGAGACCGGGGTGCTGATGGCGAAGGACGATGACTCCCGTACGACGCGCATGCAGACCCTCCTATCGGTGAGGGAGCGCGCCGCGGGAATCCCGGCCGACCAGCGCGTCGCGTCTGCCTACGCGCGCCTAGCCTCAGCGGCGCTGAAGGGCGGAAGGAAGCCGCGAGTCCAAGACACGTGGATCGCCGCGACAGCCCTCGTCCACGATGCCGAGGTCTGGACCCAGGACGACGACTTCACCGAGTTCGACACCGTGGACGTCGTGCGCGTCTAGGTCTTCAGGCCGCGGCGTTCAGCTCGGCCATGTCGCCGTCGGTGAGGGCGATCTGGGCGGCGCTGACGTTCTCTTCGAGGTGGTCGATAGAGGAGGTGCCGGGGATCGGGAGCATCGCCGGGGACCGCTCGAGCAGCCAGGCGAGGGCGATCTGGCTCGGGGTGGCGTCGTGACGCTCGGCGATCTGGTCGAGCGGGCCGCCGGGGCGGGCGAGCGGACCGGCGGCTAGCGGGAACCACGGGATGAAGGCGAGGCCACGTTTGGCGCAGGCGTCGAGTACGTCCTCGGCGCGGCGGTCCCGGAGGTTGAAGCGGTTCTGGACCGAGACCACATCGGTCATCGCCTGGGCGCGGTCGAGCTCGTCGACGCTCACGTTGGAGACGCCGAGCTGGCGGATCTTGCCCTCGTCGCGCAGCTCGATCAGCGCCCCGAGCGAGTCCTCGAGCGGAATCTTCGGATCGACGGCGTGCAGTTGCAGTAGATCGATCTGCTCGACCCCGAGCCGCTTGAGGCTGCCGTGGACGGCGGCGCGCAGGTGGGCCGGATCGCCGTTGCGCGGCCACTCGCCCGGGCCCGTCCGCTCGAGCCCGGCCTTGGTCGCGATTACGAGGCCGTCGGGGTAGGGATGGAGCGCTTCGCGGATCAGGTTCTCGGCGACATAAGGGCCATATGAGTCCGCGGTGTCGATCAGGTTGACTCCGAGCTCGACCGCGCGGCGCAGGACCGCCTTCGCCTCCTCTGGATCGTCCGGCGCGCCCCAGACGCCCTCGCCGGTGAGCCGCATCGACCCTAAGCCGAGCCGGCGGACGCTCAGGTCACCCAGTGTCAGGGTGCCGGCGCCGTCCTCTGTGAGCTCGGGCATCGGTCGAGCTCTCAGTCGCTGTTCAGCTCGGGCGACGGTCCGGCGGCGGTCACCGCTCCCTGCATGACCGTCTCGATCTGCTGTAGGTCGGCGCCGGAGAGTTCGACGTCGAGCGCGCCGAGGCTCTCCTCGATGTGCTTGGCGTTACGCGAGCCGACGATCGCCACGTCGACCGCGGGATGGACGAGCGTCCAGGCGATCGCGAGCTGGCTGAGCGTGCAGTCGAGCCCGTCCGCGATCTCCTTCAGCTGACGCACGACCGCGACGTTTCGCGTCAGGTTGGCCTCGCTGAACTGCGGGCTGCCCGACCGCCAGTCGTCCTCGGCGAACTCGGTGTCCGCGTCGATCGCGCCGGTCAGCTCCGCGAGCGGCGTGAGCGCGTTCGGGGCCGCGAGCACGAGATCGTACACCGGCGTGCCGCGCGTCAGCACGACGCCGGCGGCGAGCACGGCACGAGATCGTACGATCGTGCCCTCGTACACGCCGCAGTTCCCGCCCACCAGCACGTCGTCCTCGATCTCGCGCGCGAACAGGTGGTACGGCGGCTGTGCCGTCTCGACCGGCACCGTCCGTGACAGTTCCTCCATCTGCGCCGTTGAGTAGTTCGAGACCCCGACGTGGCGGATCTTCCCCTCGTCGACCAGCTCGGCGAGCACGGCGCCGGTCTCGGCGAACGGGGTGTCCGGATCGGGCCAGTGGACTTGGTAGAGGTCGATGTACTCCACGCCGAGCGCCTCCAGGCTCTGTTCCGCCCCGTGACGCAGGAACTCCGGGTAGGAGTCGCGCTCGACACCGCCGTCTACCGGCCGCAGCCCGCCCTTGGTCGCGATCACCACGTCCTCGCGCGCGTCCTGCAGCTCCTCCTCCAGCGCCCTGGCCAGCAGCCGCTCGGACGCTCCGAAGCCATACGCCTGCGCCGTGTCGAAGAAGTTGATCCCCAGCCCACGTGCATGCCGAATCGCCTCGATCGCCTTCTGCTCGTCGAACTGGCCCCACTCGCCACCGAGCTGCCAGGTGCCGAACGCGATCGGCGAGACCATCAGCTCACTGCGTCCGAGACGCACTCGTTTCGATGCTCCCGCCATCTATCGCGCTTGCCCTCGGATTGGGCGCCTCAAACGCTTTCCCGCAACGTGCGGGCGCGTCCTTTCGTTCCGTCCTGTCGGCGCGCAACGCTGGGTGACTCGGATGGAGACGAAGGGAAATCGGTGGGACAGCTCTGGTTGTTGATTGGTCTGGCGCTTGGTGCGGCGGTCGTGTACTTCGTGATGCGCGGGCGGGTCGAGCATGAGCGGCGGGTGGCGGCTGAGAAGGTCGAGACGGTGACCGCCGCGCGCGACGAGCTGTCGAACCAGTTCTCGGCGCTGTCGACGGCGGCGCTGGAGCAGAACAACGCTCGCTTCCTGCAGCTTGCCGACGAGCGGATGAAGGCGCAGCAGGCGGCGGGCAAAACAGAGCTCGACGCGCAGAAGCGTGGGGTGGAGCAGCTCGTCAAGCCGGTCGAGGAGCCGCGGCTCCGCGAGACGGTCGCGCGCCTTCGCGAGCGGCTGCAATCGGCGCAGCCTGCGCTCAAC
>CAMLNW010000092.1 GCA_946481495.1 uncultured Actinomycetes bacterium | reverse complement strand
ATCTTGCCGTTCTGGTTCTTCGGCAGCGCGTCGAGTGTCAGCCAGCGCGCGGGGAGCATGTAGGACGGCAACGCGTCGGTGAGCTGCTTTCGGATTGCCGCCGGCTCGAGAGCGACATCGGTGACGTAGGCGGCGCAGATCGCCGTCCCCTCGAAGCCCTCGACGTCGACGCCGACGACCGCGCACTCGCGGATGCCATCGATCGTGCCGAGCGCGCTCTCGATCTCCCCGAGCTCGATCCGGTAGCCGCGGCTCTTGATCTGCGAGTCGGCGCGGCCGAGGAAGTGGACGAGCCCGTCCTCATCGGCGCGAGCGAGGTCGCCGGTCTTGTAGATCCGCGCGTCGCCGCCGGGCGTGCGGGGGTCGGGTATGAAGGCCGCTGCGGTCTTCTCCTCGTCGCGCCAGTAGCCGGGGCTGAGCCCGACGCCGGCGATGTAGAGATCGCCGATCTCCGCCGCCGGCAGCTCGCGCAGCTCCTCGTCGAGCACCAGCAGCTCCTCGCCGGCACAGGGAACGCCGATCGGGACGGGGATCGTCTCGTCCTCTGGGATGCCGGGCATCGTGTAGTAGCTGCTCGCAATCGTCGCCTCGGTCGGGCCGTAGAGGTTGGTGAAGGTGACGTGCGGCAGCTTGCGCATCCAGTGCGCGAGCACCGGGGTCGGCAGCACCTCGCCGCACCAAAGCAGCCGCTCGAGCGCCGGGAAGTCGTCCTGCTCGACCGCGTCGAACTTCGCCATGTAGGTCAGCACCGTCGGCACCGAGAACCACTGCGTCAGCTCGCTGTCGCGGATCAGCGCCGCCATCGAGCGCGGGTCGACGTTCATCGTCGGCGACACGAGGTGCAGCTCGGCGCCCGCCGAGAAGCTCGCGTACATGTCGAAGGTCGAGAGGTCGAAGTGCAGCGGCGGGTGACCGGAGTTGCGGTCGCCGGCCTTGATCGCGAAGTAGTCGACGCTCCAGTCGACGAACGCGGTGACCATCGCGTGGGTGATCACGACGCCCTTCGGCAGCCCAGTCGAGCCGGACGTGAATAGCAGGTGAGCGGGATCCTCCGGCCGGACGCGGATATCGGGCGCGGGCGCGTCGACGTCCCAGTCGGCGCGGCTGCGCGCGCTCTGGACGCGCTCGCCGGCGACCGGCTCGGCCTCGACCGACCAGACCGGCGGCAGCTCCATCGTCTCGGCGAGGCCGTCGAGCCGCTCGGCGCCCTCTGGCACCGCGAGCAGCAGGAACGGCTCGGCCGCCTCGACGATTCGCGCCAGCCGTGCCGCCGGGCTCTCGGAGTCGAGCGGGACGTAGACCGCGCCGGCCTTCAGCGTCGCGTGCATCGCGACTATCGCCAGCGGGCGCTTCGGGATCAGCAGGCCGATCCGGTCGCCCGGCTGGCAGCCGGCTTCGACGAGCTGGGCCGCGAGCCGGTCGCTCAGCGCGTCGAGCTCAGCGTAGGTCATCCGCTCGTCGTCCATGACCAGCGCGATGGCGTCGCCCTGGGTCTTGGCGGTCTGTGTGGCGTAGTCCTGCAGCAGCTTGCTCATGCTCTCCCCCTTGCTCCGGCGGTCGTCGTCTCGAAGACCGTCTGGACGTCTACCGACGGGTCGAGCGCCTGCATCGGCGCGCGGCCCTTGAGCAGGATCTCCTGATACTCGTCCTCGGCGTCGGACTGCATGACGATCGCACCGCCCACACCGAGCGTCGTCTGCTCGCCGTCGATCACCAACGTCCGGATCACGATGTTGAGGTCGCAGGCGCCGCTCAGCCCGAGGAAGCCGATCGCGCCCGAGTAGACGCCGCGCGGCTCGCCCTCGAGCTCGTCGATGATCTCCATCGTCCGCTTCTTCGGCGCGCCGGTCATCGAGCCTCCCGGGAAGCAGGCGCGGATGCAGGCCGGCGCCTCGACGTCCTCGCGCAGCAGGCCGCGCACCGTCGAGACGAGCTGGTGGACGGTCTCGTAGCTCTCGATGTGCATCAGCTTCGGCACGTGGACGGTGCCGACCTCGCAGACGATGCCGAGGTCGTTGCGCAGCAGGTCGGCGATCATCAGGTTCTCGGCGCGGCTCTTCTCGTCGGTGCGCAGCTCCTCGGCGAGGTGGACATCCTCCGCGGGGGTCTTGCCGCGCGGGCAGGTCCCCTTGATCGGCTTCGCCTCGGCCCAGCGGTCGCGGCCGACGCTGAGGAAGCGCTCTGGCGACGAGCTGAGCACCGCCGCTTCGCCGAAGCGCAGGAAGGCGGAGAACGGCGCCGGGTTGACACGCCGCAGCGTGCGGTAGAGCGGCAGCGGGTCGGGCCGCGTGTGGGCGGTGATCTTGTTCGTCAGGCAGATCTCGTAGGAGTCGCCGTCGGTCAGGTAACGCTTGCAGGCGGCGATGTCGTCGAGGTACTGCTCGTGCGAGCGGCTGATGTCGAAGCCGACCGGCCCACCGGACGGCGGCGCGGGGTCGTCGAGCGGCGGCAACGCAGCGAGCCGCAGCGCGGTCTCGGCGATCCAGCGCTCGCCGTCGTCGGCGTGCTTGGCATCGGTCATGCAGACGAGGTAGGCGCACTGCTCGACGTGGTCGAAGGCGACCAGCCGGTCGGCGAGCACGAAGGCCGCGTCGGGCAGTGACGACTGGAAGCGCTTGTCGCCGCCGCAGTCGGCCTTCAGCTCGTAGCCGAAGTAGCCGACGAAGCCACAGTTGAAGTCGAACGGCAGGTCGTCGGAGAGGTAGCGCAAGCGACGCATCTCATGGCTGAGGTAGTCGAAGATCGACTCGCGCTGGGTCTCGACGGCGCCGTCGGGGTGTTCGACACGCACTTCGCCGGCGTTGACGTCATAGGTGATCGTCGCGCTCAGCGGCCCACCCGCGGCACCCATGAACGAGAAGCGCGAGCGCTCGTCGAGCTTGCTGCTGTCGAGCCAGAACGCCTGCTCCGAGTCGCCGTAGAGGTGGACGAAGGCGCGCTCGGAGTCGTGCGGAGCGTCGACGCGGCGGACCTTCAGCTCGAGCGGGGTGCGCGCTCGAGCACACCCCTCCCCCGTGCCGCCGGCGCCCCGACTGCCGGCCTCGGGCCGTGGCCGGCCGGTGCGCTCGGCGTGCGCGACAGTCAGGTCGCCGAAGTTGGCGAGCAGCTTGCGGCCGTACTCGGTCGAGATCGACTCGGGGTGAAACTGGACGCCCCACTGGGGACGGCTGCGGTGGGCGACGCCCATCAGGATGCCATCGCTCGTCCAGGCGATCGGCTCGAGCTCCGGCGGCGTCGGCTGGGCGACGCAGAGCGAGTGGTAGCGGACGACCTGGAACTCGCGCGGGATGCCGGCGAACAACGGCGAGTCCTCGTGGATCACGGCGCTCAAGCGGCCGTGCATCGGCTCGGGTGCGTGCTCGACACGCCCGTTGGCGAGCCAGCCGATCCCCTGGTGGCCGAGACAGACGCCGAGCAGCGGCACGTCGGCGTTGGCGATCGCGTCGGCGGAGACGCCGAAGTCGCGCGGCGCGTCGGGACGGCCCGGACCCGGCGAGACGACGACGTTGTCGAACTCAAGCTCCTCGACCAGCTCGTCCCAGGTCGCGTCGTCGTGGCGGACGACGATCGGCTCGTCGCCGTTGGCCTCAGCCAGCAGCTGGAAGAGGTTGTAGGTGAAGGAGTCGTAGTTGTCGATCAGGAGGGTCTTCACGGTTCCTCACATGAGGTACTTGCGCAGGACCTTCCCGAGTGGGCTCTTCGGGATCTCATCGCGGAACTCGAGCTCGCGCGGCACCTTGTAGTTGGCCAGCCGCTCGCGGCAGAACTCGATCAGCTCGCGCTGCTCGCAGCCGTCGTTGGCGACGACGACCGCCTTGACGGTCTCCTCACCCGGCTTAGCGCCGGCGATGCCGACCACCACAACGTCCTCGACCTTCTCGTGTGTGGCGAGTACGTCCTCGACCTCGATCGGGTCGACCTTGTAGCCACCTACCTCGATCAGCAGCTTCTTGCGGCCCGTGATCGAGAGCCGGCCCGCATCGTCGAGCGAGCCGAGGTCGCCGGTCAGGAAGCGGCCGTCGCGGAAGGCCTCGCGGTTGATCTCGGGCAGGTCGGCGTAGCCGCTGGTCATCGCCGGGCTCGACACGGCGATCTCGCCGTTCTGGCCGACCGGCAGCGCCTCGCCATCGTCGTCGACGATCTCGAAGCGGACGTCGCCGAGCGGCGCGCCGACCGACTCGAAGGTGCCGATCGGGTCGTCGCTGAGGTTGGTGCTCATGATCCCGGTCTCGGTCGTCCCATAGAGCTGGCGCACGAGCACGCCGAAGCGCTGGCCGAAAGCCTCGAAGGTGTCGCGCGGCAGCGCCGTGCCGGCCGAGGTGCAGATGCGGACCGACGACAGATCGGCGGTCGCCGGCGCGTCGGCGAGCAGGCGGAAGTTGAGCGGGACGCCCGGGAAGAAGGTGACCTGCTCACGCTCGAGCAGCTCGAGCGCGCGGTGGCGCTTGAGCAGGAACGGGTTCGGCTCCTCGAGGATCACCAGCGTCGCGCCGCTAAGCGCCGGCGCGAACAGGCAGGCGCCCATGCCATAGGTGTGGAAGAGCGGGATCGCGGCGAAGATCCGGTCGTCGGGCGACAGGCCGTGCTCGCCCCACAGCACGGCCTCGGCAGCACACTGGCCCTGGGTGCGCGGAACGCGCTTTGGGCGCCCGGTCGAGCCAGAGGAGAACTGGCAGACGTAGACCTCGTCGGGATCGCGTGGGGCGAGCCGCTGCGGTGCCGCGCGCTCGCTGAGCGCGTCGAGCGTCAGCGCCTGGCCGTGACCGGCACTGCTCACGATCACGTCGACCTGACTGTCGAAGCCAGCGGCGATCCGCTCGCAGACGCCGGCGCCGCGCTCGTCGGCGACCATCGCGCGCACGTTCGCGCTGCGGAAGCAGAACTCGATCTCGTCCTGCTTGAAGGCAGGGTTGACCGGCACGACGCTCGCGCCGAGCGCGGTGACGGCGTGGAAGGTCGTGACGAACCAGGGGTCGTCGCGCATCAGCAGGCCAACGCTGTCGCCGGGCGCGATGCCAAGGTCGGCGAAACCGGCGGCGAGCCGCTCGATCCGCTCGACCAGCTCGCCGTAGGCGATCCGCTCGTCGGCGTAGACGATCGCGATCTGCTCCGGCCGCTGCTCGGCATGCCCGTAGAGCAGCTCCATCATCAGCTTGCCCGCCATCAGCCGCGCTTTCGCTCGACGAACGCCGCGATGTGCGACAGCGACTGGAAGTTCTCCGGCAGCAGGTCGTCGTCGGAGACCGAGATGCCATAGCGCTGCTCGATGAAGCCGACCAGCTCCATCAGGCCGTGTGAGTCGATGACCCCCTGGGCGAGCAGGTCGTCGTCGGGCGCGACCGCGGTCACGCCCGACCCCTGGGTGATCTCCAATATGAACTGCTCGAGATCGTCTACGACGCTCACGTGGTGGTCACTGCTCCTTGGCTAGCGGTTCGGTCCAGCTCCTCTTGCGCAGCGGGTCGCGTACCTGCACGACCCTCCACATCGGCTTGTAGCCGCGCAAGCTGTAGGTCCATCGGCCCAGTCGGTTCGTCTCGTGCACATACCCCCAGATGCGTTTGTAACCGCGTTCGCGCAGGTCAAACTCGACGAGGTCGAGGAAGAGCTGGGCGGTGCGACCGGCGCGGTCGCGCTCGCCGACGTAGAGGTCGGCACCGTAGACATCGCCCTGCCCCATCTCGATCTCGAGTCCGAGCTCGTCGATCGCAGCGCCGATGCTGGCGCGCGAGGGCGGTGGCGGCGCGTTCCCGTCGACCCACCAGTAGAAGGCCACGAGACGGTCGTCGGCATATGCCACATAGCCACGGTAGCCCGCTTCTACGTCGGCGGCAAAACGCGCGTCGGTCTCGGTCAGGCCGCGCTCGCGGTTGAGCTCGGCGAGCCCCTGCAGGTGCCTGGGCTCGAGCACCTCGAAGCGCAGCCGCGCAGCCTCGGGCGGCGGCGCCGCGACCTCGTCGAGGTCCTTGAGCAAGACGATCAGCTGAAGCCGCGCGTGGATCCGGCTCCATGCGCGCCGTGGCAAGCTCTTGACCGTCCCGCCGACGCCCTCCGTGCGGACGCTGCGGCGCACCTTGTAAACCAGTGAACGCAACCTGAGGCAAACGTACCGGACGCGATTGCGCATCCGAGTGCGGGTTACGATCCGCCCAAAATGACCCAACCGGCAAATCCCAACCAGTCGCATGGAGTTTTCGAGACGCTGCTCGTCGTCGACGGCGGTCCGGTCGAGCTCACGGCGCACCTGGAGCGTCTGCGTGCGAGCGTCGAGCGGCTCTACGACGAGCCGCTGCCGGCCGCTGCCGAAGAGCTAATCCGTGACGGGGCGCGCGGCTTGGAGCGCGGCCGTCTGCGTCTCGACGCGCGTTTGGAGGGCGGCGCGATCGCGCTCGCCGTCAAGGCAGTCGCGATCGACCCGGCGATCGTGTTCCCGCCGCGCGACCGCGGCCCGGAGCTGCGCAGCCAGGTCGTCGAGGACTGGCGAGGCGGGCACAAGTGGGCCGACCGCCGCCTGCTCGAGGCGCTCGAGTCCGACAGCGCGCCGGCGGCGCCGTTGCTCGTCGACGGCGACGGCGCGGTGCTCGAGACCTCGCGCGCCAACGTCTTCGCCGTGCGCGCCGACGGCTCGCTGGCGACGCCACCGGCCGATGGCCGCATCCTGCCCGGAGTCGCTCGCGCGCTGGCGATCGAGCTGGCGCGCGCCAGCAGTACAGAGGTCGCCGAGATCCCACTCACGCGTGACGATCTCGCCGCCGCGCACGAGGTGTTCCTGACCGGGTCGGTGCGCGGCGTCGAGCCGGTGCGGTCGATCGACGGAGCGGCGGTCGGCGACGGAGCTCCCGGGCTGGCCACGACGATCGCGGCCGAGTTGCGCCGGCGCTGGCTTGGCGAACACGCGCCGGCGCCGAGCGGCGACCGCGCGATCTAGCCCGGCGCGGCGCCGTCCTGCTGCCGCGCCCAGGCGAGCAGCTCCTCGACGTGCTCGTCGGTGATGCCCGTCGCCGGCTTGGTCTCGACCAGCAGCGTCGGCGCCTTACGGCCCCGCTGCCAGAGCAAGACGGAGTCGCCCATGTTGTCGTCAATCCAAGCGGCAGGCCGATTGCCCGCGTACTCGTCGATCACGTCGATCTTCCAGTGCGAGCTGCCGAAGCGAGCGCGGCCGTCGAAGGTCAGGCAAGGCAGATCGCGAAACGGCAGATCGAGGATCCCCGGCAGGTACTCGTTCGCCTTCTCCTCCCAGCCGGTCGCCCAAACGAGCTCGAAGCTGTCGGCGAGGCGAACGAGCCGGGGCCCCGACTCGGGCGGGATGCAGTGGGCGATGCCGTCGATCCAGTGGAAGGGGCCGGGCAGATCGGCGGCGGGATCGAAGCCGAAGAGGCTGAGCACCCCGTCGACGTCGACGAACAAGACCGGCTTTGACGCCACGCTACTTCGCGCGTACGAGCTGGCGCTCGATCACGTTTCCGAGCAGCTTCACGACCGCGCTGTCGCCGGTCACCTTGACGTGACCCTGCTCGTAGGCCTTCGCCCACTGGCGTAGCGTGCCTTCGCGCGCCAGCTCGTTGAACTGCTGGCGCTGGACGGTCACGTCGAGGCGGGCGTCGCCGGCGGGGTCGCGATCGACCTTCGGCCCCGGCACCTCGACACGCCAGATCGGCGCGTCGCCGCCACGACTCGGCAGCTCGAGCCGGATCACCAGCTTGAGCTGGCGCAGCGACGGCACCTCGTCGCCGAGATGCTCGATCGCGTCGGCGATCAGGGCCTTGGTATCGGTGGCTGACACCCGATCGAGTCTAGTCGGCCGGAGACGCCTGGCCTCCGGCCGACCGCGCGTCGCCTAGATCTTGTGGCGCTCGAGCAGCTTCTTGCCGATCACCATCTTCTGGATCTCGGAGGTGCCCTCGCCGATCAGCAGCAGCGGCGCGTCGCGGTAGAGGCGCTCGATCTCGTACTCCTTCGAGTAGCCGTAGCCACCGTGGATGCGGAACGACTCCTCGACGCAGAAGCGACCGGCCTCTGAGGCGAACAGCTTCGCCATGCCGGCCTCGAGGTCGGAGCGCTCGCCGGCATCCTTGAGCCGCGCGGCGCGGATCGTCAGCAGACGAGCGGCGTCGACCTGGGTCGCCATGTCGGCGAGCTTGAACTGGATCGCCTGGTGCTGGGCGATCGGGCGGCCGAACGTCTTGCGCTCCTGCGAGTAGCGCAGGCCGAGCTCGAGCGCGCGCTGGGCGATCCCGACGCCGCGCGCGGCGACGTTGACGCGACCGACCTCGAGCGCGTCCATCATCTGCGAGAAGCCCTTGTTGAGACCGGCCTCCTCGCCGCCGAGGATGTTGTCGGCCGGGCAGCGGTAGCCGTCGAAGACCAGCTCGGTCGACTCGACGCCCTTGTAGCCCATCTTCTTGAGCTGCGGCGGGACGTTGAAGCCGGCGTAGTCGCCCGTGTTCTCGTGGACGCCCGGCTCCTTCTCGGCGATGAAGCAGGTCATGCCCTTGTGGCGCGGGTCGGCGTCGGGGTCGGTCTTGACGAGCGTGAAGACGAGGCCGGCGCGCAGGCCGTTGGTGACCCACATCTTCTGGCCGTTGATCACGTAGGCGTCGCCGTCCTTCTTGGCGGCCGTCTTGATCGCCTGGACGTCGGAGCCGAGCTCGGGCTCGGAGAGCGAGAAGGCGGCGCGCAGGTCGCCGGTCGCCATCTGCGGCAGGTACTTCTGCTTCTGCTCGTCGGTGCCGAACTTCATCAGCAGGTAGGAGCCGATGAAGTGGGTGTTGACGACGCCGGAGATCGAGATCCAGCCGCGCGAGAGCTCCTCGACGATCATCGCGTAGGTCGTCAGGTCGAGCCCCATGCCGCCGTACTCCTCGGGGATCGTCGTGCCGAACAGGCCGAGCTCCTTCATCTGCTCGACGATCGGCTCCGGGAACGAGTCCTCGTGGTCGTACTTCTCCGCGTTCGGCAGGATCTGCTCGTCCGCGAACTGGCGCACCATCTCGGTGATCGCCTTCTGCTCGTCCGTCTTGTCGATCGTGGCTGGGGTCGCTACGGCCATGGGGTCTCGGGGCTCCCGTCGGTTGATTCGTCAGTCAAGTGCCGCACGGAGGATACCGGCGCACGAACGCCCGGGAGAGGCGGCCGGGGACTTAGTAGCCGCTGGGGTGACGGGCCTTGAAGCCCGCCGGCGAGCGGTTGTACTTGCGCCAGCGCGGCCCGTCGCCCGAGCGGGTCTCCTGAAGCGTGGCGCGGCCGCCGGTGGAGGTGTCGAGGCGCAGGCCCGCGATCACGACGTAGGCGTGGCCTGGGTTCGTGTAGACGGTGACCCAGCGGCCCTGGCCGGGCTCGCCCCAGGACATGAAGCTGCCGGAGTCAAGCGGGCTCTTGAGGAAGCCGCCGCCGTAGAGCGCGTGGCTGACGGTGCCGGAGCAGTCGTAGCCGCGGTCGAGCTTCTTCCAGATCTGGCTGTAGGGCTTGTGCCCGCCGCCATAGACGTACGGCTTCTTGATGATCCGGTTCGCCGCCGCGAAGACCTTCTGGATGCGCAGCGGCGCGGACT
>CAMLNW010000091.1 GCA_946481495.1 uncultured Actinomycetes bacterium | reverse complement strand
GGAGCCTCCTCGATCACCTTCTGGTGACGGCGCTGGACCGAGCAGTCGCGCTCGAAGAGATGGACGACGTTGCCGTGCGAGTCGGCGAGCACCTGGACCTCGACGTGGCGCGGGTCGGGCAGGTAGCGCTCGATGTAGACCGTCGCGTCGGAGAAGAACTTCTCGCCCTCGCGCGCGGCGCCCTCGAAGGCGTCCTGCAGCTCGTCCTCGGTCAGCGCGACGCGGAAGCCCTTGCCGCCGCCACCACCGGCCGCCTTGACCGCGAC
This sequence comes from uncultured Actinomycetes bacterium, assembly GCA_946481495.1. The sequence continues at coordinate 9,391 of CAMLNW010000091.1, read as the reverse complement.
CGGGTAGCCGATCGAGTCGTCGATGATCTTGCGCGCGTCCTCGACCGTCTCGACCGGATCGGTCGTGCCCGGCACGATCGGCACGCCCGCGGCCTGCATCAGCTCGCGCGCCTTGGTCTTCGAGCCCATCGAGTCGATCGCGTCGGCCGGCGGGCCGATGAACACGATCCCGGCCTCGTCGCAGGCGCGCGCGAACGGCGCGTTCTCCGCCAGGAAGCCATAGCCCGGATGGATCGCCTCGGCGCCCGACTGCTTGGCGACTTCGAGGATCTTCTCGACGACCAGGTAGCTCTCCGCCGCCGGGCCAGGCCCAAGCAGGTACGCCTCATCGGCGCGCCTGACATGCGGCGCGTCGCGATCGGCCTCCGAGTACACCGCGACCGACGCGATGCCCAGCTCCTCAAGAGCGCGCATCACACGGATCGCGATCTCGCCGCGATTTGCAACCAGAACCTTCGAGAACATGCGGCGCGGAAGGGTACCTGCCCACGCCCCCGCGTGCCTGCTCGCCAACCCGCCCAGAGAGCCGACTGGCGCAGAACGCCAAGAACATGGTCATACTCCCCGCCCGTGAGGGTTCGCTTTGGGGTTCTGGTGGGGGTTCTCGGGACCCTATGTCTCGCGTCTGCGGCAGATGCCGCGACACTCGCTCCGTGCAAGGTTCCGGCGAAGGGCCGGACCTGTGCACAGGTGACAGTGCCTCTCGACCGGTCGGGCGCCGTGCCTGGCTCTGTGACGCTCCGTGTCGAGCGGTCACGGGCACGTAACGCGGCGCGTCCACCGCTGTTCATCGTCGCTGGCGGACCGGGAGAGTCGTCGACCTTCTCGTACGGCGCGGAGCTGACTAGGCGTATTCTCGGAACCGAGACTCGCTCTCGCGACGTCGTGGTGATGGATCTGCGAGGAACCGGGAGGTCGAGCGTCCTGCGTTGCGAAGCGCTGGAGCGCGCCCGACGGAACACGCGTGGTGTCGCCGCTGCGGCGTGTGCCGAGCAATTGGGGGCGCGGCGCGCCTTCTATACACCGCGCGACTCCGCGCAGGACATCGAGGCGGTGCGACTGGCGCTTGGCGTTCCTCGAATCGCGTTCCTGGGCGAGGCGTACGGGACACGGACGGTGCTCGAGTACACCCGTCGGTATCCGGCCAACGTCGAGCGGATGGTCCTCAGCTCTCCTGTCGCTCCCGCCGGTCTCGATCCCCTGGAGCGTTCCAGCTTCGCGGCGCTCCCACGGGTCCTGCGGCGCTTGTGCCCTCGCGGAGCGTGTCGTATGTCGACGCGCGATCTCGTTGCTGACACGCAGCGGTTGGGCGCAGCGACTCAGTCGCTCGCCGCTGCGCGGTGAGCTGATCGACGGGCACGGGCGGCGTCGCATCGTGACCGCTGGACCCGAGGACCTCTACGACCTGGCGAGAGTCGACAGCATGAGTCTGGGCATCTCTATCGACGCGTTCCCCGGATTGGTGAGGAACGCCCTACGCGGAGACGCCGCTCCTCTACTGCGGGCGCTTGTTCGAGTGCATAGCGACGATCTGTTCACCTACAGCCCGCGCGCGTGGAGCCCGGCGGCAGCGGCGGCATCTATCTGCGAGGACTCGATCTTTCCCTGGTCGCGGACGGCGCCGCCGTTCGACCGAGATCGTCAGGCGCGCGAGTTCATTTCAGGACTACCGGCCAGCACGTTCGCACCGTTCGGCGCCGAGGCGGCCTTGCGCGGCGACACGCTCCAGCTCTGTCGACACTGGCCCACCGCTTCGCAGCCTTCCGAGCCCCCAGGGCCGTTGCCCGCGATTCCCACGCTGGTCGTCGCCAACCAGCAGGATCTTCGGCGGACCGTCGAGGATGCCGAGGGAGTCGCTCAGCTGGTTCCCGGCGCCCAGCTGCTGCACGACTGGAGCGGCATAGCGGGTATCCCAGGCTTCATCGTCGATGACTGCTCGCGTCGTGCTACGCGCAGATTTCTGGCGGGTGGGCATCCCGATGCGTGCCCGCGTCGCCGGGGCTACCTATCGGTGTCCAAACCGCCTCCGTTGGCGCTGAGCGAGGTGCCTCGGGTGGGCGTGCCCGGGCGGTCGGGGCGAACGCTCGCCGCGGTTCAGCTCACGTTCGCTGACGGCGTGCAGAGCATCATGTTCGAGGTCTTCGAACGTTTCGCGGAAGCTCAGCGCCGCCAGCTAGAGGGCCAGACTGTCAGCGATGTCTTCTCCAGAGCGTTGCGCGCGGGCGGTTTGCGCCATGGCCGGGTCACGTTCCACTTCAAATCCGACCGCCTGCGGTTCGATCGGGTCTCCTACGTCCCCGGAGTCTTACTGTCCGGATCGGTGTCCAACTTCTTCGACGGGGCGTCGCGAAAGTTCCGAGGAGTGTTGAGGGTGTCGGGTGCCAGGGCGGCGCGCGGGCGGCTCATGATCCGTGGCGACAACCTGCGAGGGCGGCTAGCCGGCCGGCCTGTCAGGGGCACGCTCAACGCGCCGTATGCCGCCATTTTCGACAACGGCGAGGGGGCCTTCTTCATGTCGACGGCCACCGCTGCCGCGGCCCAGCCGTACCGGAAGTTGGCGGCAGCGAGCCGATGAGTCTTCGTCTAGGAGCTCTACTGGCCATCGTCGGCGGCACGCTGTCGATCAGCGCCGCTGAGGCTTCCGCCGCGCTCGAGTTCTGCGAGCGCGCCAGCAGCGGCCGCTCCTGCGCGACGCTGACCGTCCCGCTCGACCGCAGCGGCACCGTGCCCGGCACGGTCAAGCTGCGCATCGAGCGCCAGAAGGCCAGGCGCTCCACTCGCCCGCCGCTCTTCCTGATCGCGGATGGTCCTGGTGAGTCGGCGACGGGGGCCTTCGACAGCGAGGCTGTCGAAGAGCTCGTCGGGACTGAGGCGCGCTCGCGCGACATCGTGGTGATGGATCTGCGCGGAACCGGTGGGTCCGGGCTGCTCAACTGTCCGGTGCTTCAGCGCGCTTCGGCGAAGCCGGCCGACGTCACCGCCTGTGCGGTCAAGCTCGGCCCTGGCCGCGATTTCTACTCGTCGGTCGACATGGCCCACGACATCGATGCCGTTCGCGATGCCCTCGGCGCCGAGCGGATCGCCATCTACGGCGTCTCCCACGGCACGTACCTCGCACAGGTCTACGCCAGAAGCTACCCAAGCCGCGTTGACCGGCTCGTGCTCGACTCAATCGTAGGTCCGAATGGCGTCGACGCCCTCCAACGGTCGAGCATGGCCGCCGTACCTTCCGCGCTGGAGAGCATCTGTGGCAAACGCGGGTGCCGGCGCTTCATGCGCGATCCCGGGGGCACGGTCACCCGGCTGGCCGAGCGCCTGGATCGTCGCCCGCTCAGAGGCTATGTCGTCGATCGCTGGGGCCGGCGGCACCGGGCAACCATCGACGGTGAGGGGCTGATGGAACTCGCGTCGTTGTATCCCCTGGTGCTGGGGCCCTTCCCCGCCGCGGTGGCGGCGGCTGTCCAGGGCGATTCGGCGCCGCTGCTGCGTGTTCGGAGCGACTTTGTTCGCTACTTGCGGCTCGGGACGACGGTGCCCGTTCGCGACAGCAGCACGACGAGTGCGATAGCGAGGCTCTGCGCTGACACCGCCCTCCCCTGGAGCGCGACGACACCGCTAGAGGGGAGGCGCGCAGCGGTGGCTGCTCTGATCGATGCGTTGCCGGCCGACGCGTTCGCTCCGTTCGGTCGACGGATCGCCTCCGCTAGCCATGTGCTCGGGATGTGCCTGGGATGGCCGTCGTCATCGCGCATGGCGGCTTCCCTGGGCCCGATGCCAGATGTGCCGGCGCTCCTGCTTTCAGGCGGCGCGGATGTCAGCACGCCGCTCGCGGACGCACGGGCGCTGCAGGCGCTGCTGCCACGGTCTCAGCTGATGGTCGTGCCGGGCGCGGGTCACGGCGTGATCGAGTGGGAGGCCGAGTGCGCTGGCCCGGCGGTTCGCCGTTTCCTGGCGGGCGGCAAGGCGGGCGGCTGTCCCGGCTCCACGGGTGTGCACTCGCCGCCGCCGCCCACTTCACTTAAGGGCCTACGCCCGACAGGCCCTAGGGGTCGTGCCGGGCGGACCGTTACGGCGGTCAAGCTGACGATCGTCGACGGCCTCCAGTCCCTACTCATGGCCGCCTTCCTCGATGTTGCCAAACGTAAAGGTGAGGCCGGTGGCCGTATGCCCAGGACCGGAGGGCTAAGGGGCGGCAGCTACGTGGCTAACGGGCGGGGCTTTGTATTACGACGTGGCTCTCTAGTGCCCGGCGTTCGTATCAGCGGCAGCGTGAGGTTCGTCCGCTCCAGCCGTGCGCGTGGGTCGTTCCAGGTAACGGGCAAGGCAGCGGCACGTGGCCGGTTGAGCCTGCGAGGCGAGGTTCTGCGCGGCACCGTTGGCGGCCGCGCGGTTCGGGTCCGGTTCTTTCTCTTGGAGCGCGCATTCGGTATCCGTTCGAACGCTGCGCAGATGGCGGTTGGCCGTTCTTGGGCGGGTCAGTTGCTCTCGCCCGAGACTCTGCAGCGGAAATTGTCCGCTAGGTCTCAGCCGGCGCGTCATGCCCGGTAACGGCTGAAACATCCGCGGCAGCTTCCGCCTCTGCCTGCTGTCGGTCCTGCCGCTCGCGCACCAGCACGTTGACGACCATTGCCGCGATCGCTGCGGGGAAGAGGGCGATCAGCCAGCTGGGGATGCCGGCGCCGGCTTTGGAGAGGAGGGCGAGGCCGGCGCCGATGAGGACGAGGCCGAGGGTGCGGCGGAGGACGGAGTTGCCGACGCGGAGAGTGAGGTTGGAGCCGATCCAGACGCCGGGGATCGAGCCGATCAGGATGTTGCCGGCGAGGGCGAAGTCGACGTTGCCGGCGACGACGTGGGCGGCCGAGGCGGCCCAGAGCAGGATCGCGGCGTGGAAGATGTCGGTGCCGACGACGCGCGAGGGGACGAGGCGGAAGAGCAGGATCAGGCCGACCGCGATCAGCGCGCCGCTGCCGGCCGAGGTGACGCCGAGGACGAAGCCGACGAGCAGGCCGAGCACGACGGCGTAGACCTTGTTGCGCGTCGTCATCACGACGGTGTCGCGCTCCTTGTCGTGCAGGCCCTTGACCAGCAGCGCTCGGCCGAGCGTGACCAGGCCGGTGAAGAGCAGCGTGACCGCGAGCGCGACGAGCAGGATCGAGTCGAAGTCGTCGCCGTAGGTGCGCTCGACCAACTCGAGCACGTAAACGCCGCCGACGGCTGCCGGCACCGAGCCGACCGCCATCCACATCGACAGGCTCATGTCGACCGTGCCCTGGCGCAGGTGGCGCCAGCCGCCGACCGTCTTGGTCACCGCGCCGTAGGCGAGGTCGGTGCCGATCGCCGTGATCGGCTTGATGCCGAAGACGAGGATCAGCAGCGGCGTCATCAGCGAGCCGCCGCCGATGCCGGTCATGCCGACGAGCACGCCGACGCCCAGCCCGAAGGCGACGATCGCGGGATCCATCTAGCTATTTCCTAGCGAAATAGTTGGCATTTATGCTAACGAAGGATATCGATCGAGCTGGGCGCGGCTCAGGCGCCGAGCGCGGCGACGACCGCGGCGGCGGCCTGCTCGACCGACTGCTCGGCGGGGCGGACGACCAGCTCCGGCCGCGGCGGCGGCTCGTAGGGATCGTCGATCCCCGTCATGACCTTCAACTCGCCGGCACGGGCCTTCGCGTAGAGGCCCTTCGGGTCGCGCCGCTCGCACTCCTCGAGCGGTGTGTCGACGAAGACCTCGACGAAGCGCAGGCCCGCCGCGTCGTGCATCGCCCGGACGCGGTCGCGGTCGGCGACGTAGGGGGAGACCAGCGAGACGAGCGTCACGGTCCCGGCGTCGGCCAGCAGCTTCGCCACCTCACCGACCCGGCGCACGTTCTCGGCGCGGTCCTCTGCCGAGAAGCCGAGGTTGCCGTTGAGCCCGTGGCGCAGGTTGTCGCCGTCGAGCAGGTAGGCGTGGCGGCCGCGCTCCAGCAGCGCCGCCTCGACCGCCACCGCGATCGTTGACTTGCCCGAGCCCGACAGCCCGGTCAGCCAGACCGTCAGTCCCTCGCCGCCGGTCACCCGCTCACGGTCGCCCCGCGTCACCTCGCCGGCATGCCACGTGACGTTCTCGCTTCGCTCGGTCACTGCGGCTCCAGGGTGTCAACCGTCGGCGCTGGCGCGGCCGGCCAGTTGGATCGGGGGTCCGGGGGCGTGAGCCCCCGGTCGCTATCGCTCAATCTTCGTCGGCGCCGAGGATCATGCCCGCGCCGACGGTGTCGTTCGTGCTCTCCTCGATCAGCACGAAGCTGCCGGTCGCGCGGTTGCGGCGGTACTCGTCGACGAGCAGGGGCGCCGACAGGCGTAGTCGCACGCGGCCGATCTCGTTCAGCCCCAGCCCGGTTGCGGCCTCGTCGCGGTGCATCGAGTTGACGTCGAAGCGGTAGCGCAGGTCGTCGACCTTGGCGAGCGCGGTGCGTGTGGTGTGCTTGATCCGGTAGCGGCTCGACGGGCTCAGCGGGCGCTCCGACATCCAGCAGATCGTCGCGTCGACCTCTTTGGTCGGCGTCGGGCTGTTGTTGACGCGGCAGATCATGTCGCCGCGTGAGACGTCGACGTCGTCCTCGAGTCTCACGGTCACCGACAGCGGCGGGTAGGCCTCCTGCAGCGGACCGTCCTGGGTGTCGATGCCGGCGATCCGCGTCGTGACGCCCGATGGCTGGATCACGACCTCGTCGCCGACCGACAGCACGCCCGAGGCGACCTGGCCGGCGTAGCCGCGGTAGTCGTGGTGCTCGTCGTCCATCGGGCGGATCACCCACTGGACGGGGAAGCGGCAGTCGATCAGGTTGCGGTCCGACGCGATGTGGACGTGCTCGAGGTAGTAGAGCAGCGACGGCCCGTCGTACCAGTCCATGTTCGTCGAGCGGTCGACGACGTTGTCGCCCATCAGCGCCGACATCGGGATGAACGTGATGTCGGTGATGTCGAGCTTCGCGGCCCAGCCGGAGAAGTCGGCGACGATCCGGTCGAAGACCGCCTCGTCCCAGTCGACCAGGTCCATCTTGTTGACCGCGACGACGAGGTGGGGGATGCGCAGCAGCGACGCGATGAAGGCGTGGCGGCGCGACTGCTCGACGACGCCGTTGCGCGCGTCGATCAGGACCAGCGCGAGGTCGGCCGTCGAGGCGCCGGTGACCATGTTGCGCGTGTACTGCTCGTGGCCAGGCGTGTCGGCGATGATGAACTTGCGCTTCGGCGTGTGGAAGTAGCGGTAGGCGACGTCGATCGTGATGCCCTGCTCGCGCTCCGCGCGCAGGCCGTCGGTCAGCAGCGCCAGGTTGACGTAGCCGTCTCCGCGCTCGGCGGAGACGCGCTCGACGTGCTCGAGCTGGTCCTGGAGGACCTGCTTGGAGTCGTAGAGCAGGCGGCCGATCAGCGTCGACTTGCCGTCGTCGACCGATCCGGCCGTCGCGACACGGACCAGCTCGGAGGGACGGCTGTCGAGGTGGACCTTGCCGTTGCTGGCGGGACCGGCCACTTAGAAGTAGCCCTCGCGCTTGCGGTCCTCCATGGCGGCCTCCGACACGCGGTCGTCAGCGCGCGTCTCGCCGCGCTCGGTGATTCGCGTCGCGGCGATCTCGGTGACGACCTCGTCGAGCGTCGCGGCGGTCGACTGGACGGCGCCGGTGCAGCTCATGTCGCCGACGGTGCGGTAGCGCACCGAGGCGGTGTAGGGCTCCTCGCCAGGCAGCAGCTCGACGTAGGGGGAGACGGCGTAGATCATCCCGTCGCGGTCGAAGACCTCGCGCTCGTGCGAGAGGTAGATGTTCGGGATCTCGAGCTCCTCCTCACGGATGTACTGCCAGACGTCGAGCTCGGTCCAGTTGCTGAGCGGGAAGACGCGCATGTGCTCGCCCGGGTTCATGTGGGCGTTGTAGATGTTCCAGAGCTCGGGCCGCTGCGCCTTCGGATCCCAGCCGCCGAAGTCGTCGCGGAACGAGAAGATCCGCTCCTTGGCGCGGGCGCGCTCCTCGTCGCGACGGGCGCCGCCGAACGCCGCCTTGAAGTCGTGCTCGGTGATCGCGTCGAGCAGCGCGACGGTCTGGAGGCGGTTGCGCGACGCGCGCGGACCGGTCTCCTCGACGACCTTGCCGGCGTCGATCGCGTCCTGGACGCTGGCGACGAGCAGCCGCGCCCCGAGCTCCTCCATCCGCCGGTCGCGGAACTCGAGCACCTCGGGGAAGTTGTGGCCGGTGTCGACATGCATCACCGCGAACGGGAACTTCGCGGGATGGAACGCCTTCTCGGCGAGCCGCAGGAGCACGATCGAGTCCTTGCCGCCGGAGAACAGCAGCACCGCGCGCTCGACCTCGGCCGCGACCTCACGCATCACGTGGATCGCCTCAGCCTCTAGGGCGCGTAGATGGGAAACCTCGTAGCTCACTGCAGTCATAGGTCGAACCGCGTCTCGGGGGCCAGGTTGCGCTCCATGGCGCTGTCCTTTAGTGAAGTCCGCACTCGAGGCGGCCGGAGCCGGCCCAACGGCCGTCGCGTCCGGAACCTGCCTGGGTGCAAGGCGTGCAGCCTATCGAGGCGTATCCACGATCGTGGAGATCGTTGTAGGGGATGTCGTGCTCGGCGATGTAGCTCCAGACGTCCTTGTCGGTCCAGGTGGCGAGCGGAGCGATCTTCCAGAGGCCGTGCTTCTTGTCCCAGCCGATCTTCGGCGCGTTGGCGCGCGTCGGCGACTGGTCGCGGCGCAGACCGGTGACCCAGGCGCCGCAGCCGCGCAGCGCCTCGCGCATCGGCTTGACCTTGCGAATGCCGCAGCAGGCCTCGGGATCGACCTTCCAGAACTCGGGGCCGTGGACGGCCTCCTGGCGCGCCAGGCTCATCCCACCGTGGGCGCTTTCGATCTCGATGTCGTAGCGCTGCTCGAGCGCCTTCCAGGTCTCGTAGGTCTCCGGGAAGAAGAGGCCGGTGTCGAGCGTGAAGAACTTCGCCGTCGGCTCGATCTCCAGCAGCATGTGCATGATCACCGACGCCTCCTTCTGGAAGGAGCAGGCGACCTTCAGCCCAGGATGGAACCGGTCGACCGCGTAGGCGAGCACGCCCTCGGCGGTCAGGTCCTCGATGTCGGGCGGATGCTCGACGTCGTGCGGGGTGGCCCGCAGGCTGGATGGAGCTACCGTCGCCATCTCAGACCGCGCACTCGCCCTCGCCGCGGATCACCTCGTAGAGCTGATCCCGCTGCCAGTCGATGAAGTAGTTCATGTTCTCGACGTTGAACTCGACCGGCATCGAGAGGTCCTTGACCAGCTCGGTGAAGCTCTCGGGGCCGACGCGCTCGGCGAAGGCGTTGAACTCCTCGCCGTCCTGGCGCTCGGCCTCGTAGTAGCGGATCCAGCGC
>CAMLNW010000090.1 GCA_946481495.1 uncultured Actinomycetes bacterium | reverse complement strand
CACGATCCCCGGCACCGCCCGCTTCGGCAAATGGGAGGTCGAGGCCCGCCTCGGCCCCGGCGGCGACGTCGAGCTCGACGCGAGCGCTCTCGGCGACACCGTCACCATCCGCGCCTGGCGCGACGGCGACCGCATCCGCCCCCGCGGCCTCAACGGCACCAAATCCCTCCAAGACCTCTTCACCGACCGCAAGATCCCCCGTGAGCTCCGCCGCACACTGCCCGTGATCGAAGCCCAAGGCGAAATCGCCTGGGTAGCCGGCGTCGCACTGAGCCAACGTTTCGCACCCACCCTCGCAACCCGAACGCGAGCGAGCCTGTCCGCACGGCTCAAGTAGCCGGGGGAAAGGAACCCCCAGCGGAACGATTCCCAAGTGCAGTCGGGGGTTCCTTTCCCCCGGCGTACCGCGCCGCTCTCGGCAGACATAGACTCGCCCGCGTGACCACCCCTCCGATCGGCGAGATCCTCGTCCAGCGCGACGACCTCGCCCACCGCGTTCAGGCCATCGCCGAGCAGATCTCGCGTGACTACGCCGGTCGCTCGGTGCTGCTGATCGGGGTGCTGAAGGGCGCGATGTTCTTCCTCAGCGACCTGATGCGCCAGCTCGAGGTCGACTGCGAGGTCGATTTCATGGCGGTCGCCTCCTACGGCTCGTCGACGAGCTCGAGCGGCGTCGTCCGGATCCTCAAGGACCTCGACGGGCCGATCGAGGGCCGCGACGTCCTTATCGTCGAGGACATCGTCGACTCGGGCTTGACGCTCAACTACTTACTGCGCACGCTGCGCGCGCGCGAGCCCGCGTCGGTCGAGGTCTGCGCGCTGCTGACCAAGCCGGAGCGACGCGAGGTGGACCTGCCGATTCGCTACGTGGGCTTCGAGATCCCGAACCGCTTCGTGATCGGCTACGGGCTCGACCACGGCGAGCGATTCCGCAACCTGCCCTACGTAGCGGTCCTCGACGAGCCCGCGTCCTGAGTGCACGAATGGCCGCCCGCAGGGTGCGGGGAGGCCGCTACACCCTTGCTAGGCTGTCGTTTCACCCGCTAAAGCGAATCTTCGGTAACTACCCGTCGCATTCAGTTCGCGCGGGACGCCGCCGATAAAGAGACCTCCTGTGAGCCGATTCTTCAAGAGCGCCGCATTCCCGATCCTGATCGTCGTCGTGCTCGCGTTCTTCGCGCAGAAGCTGATCAGCCCCGGCGAGCAGCAGAAGGACACCAGCTACAGCCAGTTCATCGCCCAGGTCGACAACGACCAGGTCAAGAAGGTCACGCTCAACACGAAGAACAACCGCGTCGACGTCGAGCGCAAGAACGGCGACAAGTACGAGACCGCCTACCCGGACAACACCGAGCAGAACCTCGTCAACGACCTCCAGGCCGCCGACGTCGACGTCGACGTCAAGGCGAAGTCGGGCAGCGGCTGGCTGACCGCGCTCACCTACATCCTGCCGTTCGTGATCTTCCTGCTGTTCTGGCTGTTCATCATCAACCAGATGCAGGGCGGCGGCTCGAAGGTCATGTCGTTCGGCAAGTCGCGCGCGAAGCGGATGTCGGTCGACTCGCCGAAGATTACCTTCCGCGACGTTGCCGGGGTCGACGAGGCCGTCGAGGAGCTGCACGAGATCAAGGAGTTCCTCGAGAACCCGAAGAAGTTCCAGGCGCTGGGAGCGCGAATACCGAAGGGCGTGTTGCTCTACGGGCCGCCGGGCACCGGCAAGACGCTGCTCGCGCGCGCGGTCGCCGGCGAGGCGGGCGTGCCGTTCTTCTCGATCTCCGGCTCCGACTTCGTCGAGATGTTCGTCGGCGTCGGCGCCTCGCGCGTGCGGGACCTGTTCGAGCAGGCGAAGCAGAACAGCCCCTGCATCATCTTCATGGACGAGATCGACGCCGTCGGCCGCCACCGCGGCGCCGGCATGGGCGGCGGCCACGACGAGCGCGAGCAGACGCTCAACCAGCTACTTGTCGAGATGGACGGCTTCACGATGACCGACAACATCATCTTGATCGCCGCGACCAACCGGCCGGACATCCTCGACCCGGCGCTGCTGCGTCCGGGCCGCTTCGACCGCCAGATCGTTGTCGACCGGCCCGACCGCAAGGGCCGCGCGAAGATCCTCGAGGTCCACACGCGCGGCAAGCCGCTCGCCAAGCACATCGACCTCGACAACCTCGCCGCGCAGACCCCCGGCTTTACCGGCGCCGATCTGCAGAACCTCGTCAACGAGGCGGCGCTGCTGTCGGCGCGGATCGGCAAGCGCGAGATCGACCACCTCCAGCTCGAGGAGGGGATCATGCGCGTGATCGCCGGCCCCGAGAAGAAGACGCGCGTGATGAGCGAGAAGGAGCGGCGGATCACCGCGTACCACGAGATGGGCCATGCGCTCGTCGCGCACTTCCTCGAGAACACCGACCCGGTCCACAAGATCTCGGTGATCTCGCGTGGCCAGGCGCTCGGCTACACGATCTCGCTGCCGACCGAGGACAAGTTCCTGACCACGCGCGCAGAGCTGCAGGACACGATGGCGATGACGCTCGGCGGCCGGGCCGCCGAGGAGCTCGTCTTCAGCGAGGTGACGACCGGCGCGTCGAACGACATCGAGAAGGTCACGGCGACCGCGAAGCAGATGGTGATGCGCTTCGGGATGTCGGAGAAGCTCGGCCCGCGCGTCTTCGGACACGATCAGGGGCAGCCGTTCCTCGGCCGCGAGTACTCGTCGGAGCCCGACTACTCCGACGACGTGGCGCGCGAGATCGACGACGAGATTCGCCGGGTCGTCGAGGAGGCGCACCAGGCGGCGCGCGACATCCTCGAGCAGCACCGCGACGATCTCACCCACACCTCCGAGATCCTGCTGAACCGGGAGACGATCGAGCGCGAGGAGTTCATCCAGCTGCTCGAGGGCAAGAGCGAGCTCGAGGTCTTCGGCCCCGACGAGCCGGTGCTGCCGTCCGGCAGCGAGCCGGAGGCTTCTGAGGAGCCGGCCGCTCGCAAGCCCGAGCGGGGTCCGACCCCGCTGCCGCGGCCGGGGCTCGCCGGCGGCGGCGCCGCAGACTGACTCTTGCCCGCTCCTTACGCGGTGATGGGCGTCGTCAATGTGACGCCGGATTCGTTCTCTGACGGCGGTCTGTTCCTCGACGCAGACTCCGCTGTCGCGCACGGTGAGCGGCTGGTCGCCGACGGGGCGACGATCCTCGACGTGGGGGGGCAGTCGAGTCGTCCGGGAGCGGAACCTGTGCCCGAAGTAGTCGAGCTCGAGCGGACCGCGCCCGTCGTCCAGCGGCTCGCTGCCGTCGGTGCGGGGCGGCTCTCGATCGACACCTCGAAGCTCGCTGTCGCCGAGGCCGCGCTCGACGCCGGCGCGACGATCGTCAACGACGTCTCGGCGTTTCGCTTCGCGCCGGAGCTAGCCGGGTTGGTCGCCGATCGCGGCGCGACCTGTTGCCTGATGCACATGCGCGGCGAGCCGCGCACGATGCAGGACGATCCGCGCTACGACGACGTCGTGTCGGACGTCAAGGGCTTCCTCGAGCAGCGGCTGGCATTTGCGGTCGCCGAGGGAGTCCGCGAAGACAAGGTCTGGCTCGATCCCGGGATCGGCTTCGGCAAGACCGTCGAGCACAACCTGGAGCTCCTGCGACGGCTCGACGAGATCTGTGCGATCGGTCGCCCGGTCGTCGTTGGGACTTCGCGCAAGGGGTTCCTCGGGCAGATCACTGGCCGCTCGGAGGGCGAGCGGCTCGCGGGGACGATCGCCACCAACGTGCTGGCCTTCGAGCGCGGCGCCGCGGTCTTCCGCGTCCATGACGTGCGCGAGGTGGCCGATGCGCTGGCGGTGGCTGCTGCTACGGTCGAGCCGTCCGGCGGGCTGGCCGCCGATCGGCCCCAAGGAGACTGACGATGATCGACGACCGCGATCCACTCGATCCCGACGACGATCTCGATGACGATCTCGACGAGCGCGACTTCGACGACGACGACGAGATCCCCGAGCCGACGGTCACGGTCGAGATCACCGGACTGTCGCTCTACACGCAGCACGGCGTCTCCGACGCCGAGCGCGAGCTCGGCCAGCGGCTCGTGATCGACGTCGCCTTCGAGTTGGCCGACTGCGACGCGATGGTCACCGATCGCGTCGAGGACACCGTCGACTACGCCGAGGTCTGCGAGCAGGTCGCGCTCGCCGCTCAGGAGCGGTCATACCGCACGCTCGAGCGCCTCTGCGCGGCGATCTGCGATCGCCTGATGGCGCGTTATGGCGCCGACTCGGTGCGCGTCAAGGCCGCCAAGCCAGAGCCGCCAATTCCGCTGCCGGTCGACGAGGTCTCGGTAGAGGTCTGGCGCGAGGCCTGATTCGAGTGCGTGGCTATCTCGGCCTCGGATCGAACGAGGGCGACCGTCTTGGGGCGCTGAGAGCGGCACGTGAGCAGTTGGAGCTGCGCGGCGTCGCGGTCACCGCCAGCTCGTCGGTCTACGAGACTGCTCCGCAGGGCGAGGTGCTCGACCAGCCTGACTTCTTGAACGCCTGCCTGGCGGTCGAGACCGACCTGGGACCGGAGGAGCTGCTCGATGCCTGCAAGGACGTCGAGCGCGCTCTCGGGCGAGTTCCCGGCGGGCCTCGCCACGGTCCCCGTCCGATCGACGTCGACGTGCTGCTGCTCGGTTACACCGTCTATCGCTCGGACCGCCTCACGCTGCCGCACCCTGAGGTCAGCGCACGCCGCTTCGTGCTCGAGCCCCTGCTGGAGCTCGATCCGGAACTGACATTGCCCGACGGCACCGTGCTTGCTACCCGTCTCGGGGATGTCGCCGCGCAGCCGGTCAGACGCGTCACGCCCCCCTAAGCGGGGGGAATCTCGGCCCACGGACTGGGTAAACGGTTGGTCGGTGGCAATTCTGGGCTTATGACGTTCACCGAGACAGCCAATTTCCGTGGTGACGACCAAGCCTGCCTCGTCGAGGCCTCGCTCGCTTGCCGCGTCTGCCTATCCGGTCAGATCGACTGGTCTCTGCGTGTTGATGATTGGGACCACGAGGTGGTCTGCCATTGCCGTAACTGCGGTGACGAGCGGGTCGTGTCGCTGACCGGCGACCAGGCACTGCGCCTCGCGCTCGAGTCTGAGGACGACTAGAACCCATGGCGCCTGGCCAGGCGCTGGCGGGCACGCCCTCGCTGCTGTAGACCTTGCATATGGCCGAGGTCTCAGCGAGCGTCTCTGCAGCCGAGCCACTCGACACGATGGTCGAGCTGCTCTCCGGCCTCGATGCTGACGGCAGCGGTGGCGGCCGGGCCTTCTACGACCGCCTCTGTGAGGCGATGTGCCGCCTCACCTCAATGGAGCGCGCTGGGCTGCTGCTCTACGAGGAGGCGCGTCGGATCGTCGTGCCCGCCGGCAGTCACGGGTTCGCCGACGAGCTCGTCGGCGGCGTGCACGGGACGCTCGAGGAGACGCCGATCGCCCAACGGGCATTCGCGGAGGATCGCGTAGTCGAGACGGTCGGTGATCTCGAGGGCCAGGTTCCCGCGCGCTACGCCGCGCTGCCCGGCATCACGACGATGACCTGCACGCCGGTCTCGGCTGGCGGACGCTGGCTCGGCGTCATCTTCGCCGATCGCGGCGGTCCTCAATTCGAGCTGACCGAGCGCGAGCGCCACACGATGTGGACGCTCGGCAAGATGGCCGCCCTGGCCGCGAGCGCCAGGATCGCCGCCACGCAGCACGAGCGCGCGCGGTTGCTCTCCGAGCGTGTCGATCTCGCGCGCGAGGTCCACGAGCGTGTCATGCAGCGGCTCTTCGGAGTCTCGCTCGTGCTCGGGGCGGAGGCCGAGCTGACCGGCGACGAGCGCAGCCGCTGCGCCGACGAGATCCAGGCTGCGGTCGCCGATCTCCGGCACGCGCTGGCGCGGCCGGTCGCACCGCCGCGCCCGGACATCGGCGCGACGCTGCGCGAGGAGCTCGACCGACTCGGGTCGAGCTACGAGGGACCGCCGCTGAACATCGAGTGGGATGCCGCCGTCGAGGTTCCGCCGGAGCTCGAGCAGCTGTCGCAGTCGGTGCTGGCGGAGGCGTTGCGCAACGTTCAGAAGCACGCCGAGCCGACGCGCGTCGACGTCCGCATCGGCGCCAGCGATGGCACCTTCCTGCTCGAGGTCGTCAACGATGGGGTCGACACCTCGACACGCGGGCGGGGAGCCGGGATGGGACTGCGGCTCGCCGCTCTTGATGCCTTGCAGAGCGGTGGCGTCGTCGACTTCGGGCCGACCGGCGACAGCGACCACGACTGGCGCGTGCGGCTCGTCGTCCCGATCGCGGCGAGCGGCGACCGATGAACGACTATCCGATGGACCGCCGCCGCCTGCGCGTGCTGATCGTCGATGACCACGAGGTGGTCCACTGGGGCTTCCGGCTGCTGCTGACCGAGCAGCCGTGGGTCGAGCGCTGCCTGACCGCCCGCAACGGCGAAGAGGCACGCGAACTGGCGCGCCGCTACGAGCCGCACGTCGCCCTCGTCGACCTGTTCGTCGGTGAGGAGTCGGGTGCTGAGATGTGCGACGCGCTCAAGCGCGAGTCGCCGACCACGCGCGTGCTGTTGATCTCGGGCGCGGGCTGGATCTCGCCGCAGGCGGCCAAGGCCGCCGGCGCCTCGGGCTTCGTCTCGAAGGACTGGGGGGCCGACGAGGTGGCCACCGCGGTACGCGCGGTAGGAAACGGGCGAACTGTCTTCGCCGCCGCCAAGGAACAACCGCGGGCGCCGCTTTCGCCGCGCGAGCGCGATGTGCTCGGACTGCTGGTCACCGGCGCGACCAACCGCGAGATCGCCGAGCAGCTCCACCTCTCGCCACACACCGTCAAGGAGCACACGAGCAGCGTCTACCGCAAGCTCGAGGTCCGCAACCGGGCCGAGGCCGTGCAGCGCGCCGAGCGCCTGGGCCTGACCGCCTGACAGCCGGCGAGCCCGTGATAATCGGCAGATGCTCTTAGCGGTCGACGTCGGCAACACCCAGACGCACGTCGGGCTCTTCCGCGGCGAGGAGCTGCTCGAGCACTGGCGCTTCCATACGTCGCGGACGGCGACCGCCGACGAGCTCGCCGTCGTGCTCGGTGGGCTGCTGCGGCTGCGCGAGAACTCGTTGCGCGACATCGACGCGATCGTCGTCTCGTGCGTCGTTCCCACGCTCGCGCAGGAGTACGACGAGGTCCGCCGCCGCTACCTCGGCGGGGGCGGCGCGCTCGTCGGGCCCGAGCTGAAGACCGGGATGCCGATCCGCATCGACGACCCACGCGAGCTCGGTGCCGACCGGCTCGTCAACGCGATCGCCGCCTACGAGCGCGTCGCCGGCCCGTGCATCGCGGTCGACTTCGGCACCGCGATCAACTACGACGTCGTCTCCGGCGACGGCGAGTACCTAGGTGGGGTTATCTCGCCGGGCGTCGAGATATCGATCGAGGCGCTCACCCAGCGTGCCGCCGCGCTGCCGAAGGTCCGCCTCGAGCCGCCGCGCGCGGCGATCGGCAAGGGAACGCGCGAGGCGATCCAGTCTGGCGTCATCTACGGCTATGCGGGCCAGGTCGACGGCCTCGTCGCGCGGCTGCGCGAGGAGCTCGGCGACGAGGCGACGGTGATCGCCACCGGCGGCTGGGCGCACGCGATCGTCCCGCACTGCGAGCAGGTCGACGAGCTCGACGACCTGCTGACGCTCAAGGGCCTGCAGCTGATCTGGGAGAAGAACGCTCCGTAAGCTAGGGGGCCATGCGCTCCCTGAAGGACCCCTGGACGCTCGCCGGCATCGAGCTGCCGAACCGGCTGGTGCTGGCTCCGCTGGCCGGCATCGGCAACTGGTTCGTGCGCCTGCAGGCGAAGCGGCACGGGGCGGGGCTGGTCGTCTCGGAGATGGTGTCGAGCTTCGGGCTCAGCTACGGCAACGAGCGCACAGTCGACCAGTTCCTGCGCATCCATCCGGAGGAGCACCCGGTCTCGATGCAGCTGTTCGGCCACGACGCCGACGTGATGCGCGAGGCGGCGGCGATGGTGGCTGAGGCCGGCGCCGACATCGTCGATCTCAACATGGGCTGTCCGGTGCGCAAGGTCTGCAAGACCGGCGCCGGAGCGGCACTGCTCGACGATCCCGACAAGGCGGTCGCGATCGCCAAGGCAGCCGGCGAGGGCAGCGGGTTGCCGGTGACGGTGAAGCTGCGTCCCGGGCAGCGTCCCGGCGACCTCGCCGGCGTCGAGCTCGCGCGGCGGCTGGTCGACGAGGCAGGCGTCGCCGCGATCTCCTTCCATCCACGTCACGCCTCGCAGCAGCACAAGGGCAAGCCCGACTACGACCTCGCGCGCCAGGTCGTGGAGGCGCTTGACGTTCCGGTGATCGTCTCTGGCGGGCTGCTCTCCGACGATCGCGCGCACGAGGCGTTCGAGCGCTCTGGCGCCGCCGCGGTGATGCTGGCGCGCGGCTCGCTCGGCAACCCGTGGATGTTCGAGCGGCTGCTCGGGACGCGCGAGGGGGAGCCGACCTCCGACGAGGTGATCGAGGAGCTACGCTGGACGATCGACCGCTGCGAGGAGCATCTCGGCGTCGACCGCGCCGGCCACTACCTGCGTAAGTTCTATCCCTGGTACGCCGAACGGCTCGCGCTGACGAAAGCGGCCAAGCAAGAGCTGGTCACGGCGCCGACGACCACCGAGGCCCGCCTCGCGCTCGATCGCATCGCGGCGGCAGAGCTCGCTCTGAGAGCGGCCTGAAGCGCCTTTTCGGTCACAGCCAAGGCGGTTGCTACACTCACCCGCTCCCTCCGGCGGAATGGTCGAGGTTCGGGGGGTTTTCCTATGCCGAGAGAGACACTTCTCACACCGAACGGGCTAGCCGATCTGAAGGGCAAGATCGAGCACCTCTCGACGATCCGTCGTCGCGAGGTCGCCGCTCGGATCAAGGAGGCGCGCGAGTTCGGCGACATCGCCGAGAACTCCGAGTACGACGACGCCAAGAACGAGCAGGCGATGCTCGAGAAGCAGATTGCCGAGCTCGAGGAGAAGCTGCGCAGCGCGCGCATCATCGACGAGAAGAACGTCGACACCGAGACCGTCGGCGTCGGCGTCCTGGTTCACGTCAAGGACCAGAAGACCGACAAGTCGACGAAGTTCAAGATCGTCGGATCGGCTGAGGCAGACCCGGCCGAGCAGCGCCTCTCGAACGAGTCGCCGGTCGGCAAGGCGCTGATCGGCCACAAGCGCGGTGACGTCGTCTCCGTGCCAGTCCCCCGTGGTCCAGCTCGCAAGCTGAAGATCACGAAGATCGAGGCCGCTTAGCCCTTACGCATAGGGTTCCGGCCGTGGAAGACGACCGGCGGCAGAAGCTGGAGCAGTTGCGTGCGAATGGCGTCGAGCCGTTCCCGCATGCCTACCCCGGCGTTGTGGCTTCAGAGGTCGTGCGCGAGGCGCATGGCGACCTGGAGGACGGTGCGGAGACCGATGCGGCGTATCGCGTCGCGGGCCGGCTGGCGGCGCGGCGGGGACATGGGGGACAGGCGTTCCTCGACGTCGTCGACCGCTCGGGCCGGATCCAGATCCAGGCGAAGCGAGACGTTTTGGGTGAGGAGTCGTTCGACGCGCTGACGTCGCTCGATCTCGGCGACCTGATCGGGATCGACGGGACCGCCTTCAAGTCGCGCCGCGGTGAGCTGACTTTGCGCGCTACCGGCTGGTCGCTGCTGGCGAAGTCGCTGCTGGCCCGGCACCTGAAACGCCGCGAGATTCCTGATTCCATCTTCGCCCCCGAGGCCGTCGCCCTGTGCGCGGCCCGCACCGAGATCGACCTTCAGCCCATCCTTGTCCGGCTTCAGCATGA
>CAMLNW010000089.1 GCA_946481495.1 uncultured Actinomycetes bacterium | reverse complement strand
AGGTGTTGAAGAACTGGTCGATCTCGACGATCGACTTCGTCTTGTCGCCCTGGATCGTCGCGCCGTCGTCGAGCTCGGCCTTGTAGTTCGGGGCGGGGCTGATGTCGACGAAGCGGTTGGCGGTGCCAACCAGGCCCTGCCAGCGGACCGTCGCGGTCGAGCCACTGTGCAGCGGCGCGTACTCCTCGGAGACCGAGACCGTGAGCTCGGCCTGCCCGCTGTCGGTCAGCTCGATCGCCGTGACCTCGCCGACCGGGGTCCCGCCGATGCGCACGAGGTCGCCCTTGACCATCTGCCCGGCGTTGTCGAAGACCAGCTTGTACTCGTGCGCGTCGTCGCGCGTGACCCAGATCGCGAGCAGGGCGATCAGGGCAAAGGCGATCGCTCCCGCGGCAAGCAGACGACCGGGACCCCGACTCGTAGCCGCGGCGACGCTGGCTGGCTGGCCAGCCGCCGCTCCGGGGGTCTCGTCTGTGCGCTCGGTCAAGGTCTCCTCCCACGGAGAGCAGCGCCGCGGCTAGCCCCAGCCTGCGCCTCCGTCCGGCAAGGCATCGTATATGGCGCTGAATAGCGGTGCCAGGGGGAACCCATGTCGCCGAACACGTTGACGAATCGGGCGCCCAGATGCGCCGGTCAAACTTGTTCTTCTCGACTCGATAAGCAGGTGTTTCGTTGGCTCTGGCGGCCGTGTACTTGCGCGTGTATATTGGCCAGACCACCCGTGGCCCTCGACAGCAGCTCAAGAGCAGCTCGTGCCCCCCACCAGCTCCCCCCTGGCCGGCACGGCTTGGCGCGCAGCTTCGTGGCCCGCAACCAGCGCGAGCGTATTCTCGCTGCTGTAGCGCAAGTGGCCAGCACGCGCGGCTACGGTGCGATGAGCGTGCAGGACGTCGTGCGCGAGGCCGGCGTCTCGCGGCGGACCTTCTACGAGCAGTTCAAGAACAAGGACCACGCGTTCCTGGCTGCCTACGACGAGGCGAGCGGACGGCTGATGACGACGATTCGCGCCGGACTCGAGCAGGAGAAGACCTTCGAGGACAAGATCAGCGCCGGCTTCCGCGCCTTCCTCGAGCTGCTGGCGGCCTCGCCGGCGTTCGCGAAGATGTGCATCGTCGAGGTGCTCGCCGCCGGGCCCGAGGCGATCGCCCGCCGCGCGAAGACGATGGAGGACTTCACCGAGATCTTCGAGCTGGCCGCGCAGCAGACGCTCGTCAAGGAGAACCCGCCGTCACCGCTGATCGCCGAGACGATCGTCGGTGGCGTCTACGAGACCGTCTACCGGCGGATCGCGCGCGGCGAGACAGCAGAGCTGCCGAAGCTGCTGCCCGACCTGACCGAGTCGGCGCTGCTGCCCTACGTCGGCGAGACGCGCGCCGCCGCGCAGCGCAAGCTGCTGCTCGAGGGCCGGCCGCCCACCGCCGGCTGAGCCACTTCCGCGCCAAGGCGCAACTTACGCCTGCGCCGCGCGTTGAAGGTACGGTGCAGTTTGCATAGACGGGAGGCCTTCCGTTAGCGTGCTTGGTCGCGCTCTCGGCGGGGAGATCCTGCCGACAACGACTTTCGGATCAGGAGGAGCAAATAGAGATGCGCAAGCTCGCAGTCCTACCGGCAGCCCTAGCGGCGGCCGCTGTCGTGGCGGCCCCCGCCATGGCGCAGGTGCCAGAGACCCTCTTCGAGTCATCGGCGAAGATCAGCCCGAAGAAGGCCGGCACGAAGAAGAAGCCACAGGGCGTCCAACTCACCGGCCACCTCGGCTTCAAGACGATCACGCCTGGCGTCGAGGAGCCGATCATCACCGGCGGCGACGTGCTGATCGCCAAGGGCGGCGTCTGGGGCGGCGGCAAGTACCCGACCTGCTCGGGCGCGAAGATGCGCAAGGAGCAGACCACCGACATCTGCCCGAAGAAGTCGATCGTGGGTAGCGGCTTCGGCGTCGCGTTCGCGGACACGACCGACGCGAAGCCGGACGTCGTCTTCGTCAACGGCGGCAAGAGCACGCTGTGGGCGTTCACGACGCTCTACAACCCGGCGATCGTGCAGGAGCCGATCCAGATCAAGATCAAGAAGATGAGCGGCAAGTGGGGCTACAAGGCGAGCTTCAAGGTGCCTGAGGTGCTCCAGGTCGTCGCCGGCGTGCCGATCACGCTGCGCAGCTTCGACTACAAGATCGGCGGCAAGTTCACGCTGCCGAACCGCAAGAAGGTCAACGCCAGCAAGTACGCGCCGCAGCTGCTCGCGACGACGAGCTGCCCGAAGAGCAAGAAGTACCCGTACGAGGCTACGGCGCACTACCTCTACAACACAGGGGCCAAGGCGTCGAAGCCCTACAAGGGCTCCGTCGCCTGCAGCTAGGCACGGCGCTGCTGTAGCAGCAACCGCATAGCAACACCGGAAGCGCCCGCCGATTCGGCGGGCGCTTCTGCGTTGTAGGGGCCGTTCGCTTCACCCCATCCCGTCACGCGCCTTCCATAAACCGTGCGTGTCTTAGTTGTCAAGAGAGAACAGACGGTCTATGGTTGCCTCATGAGCGAAAGGCGACAGGCGGTCAAGCTGGCGCCCGGACCGCAGGGCGTGCCGAGGGACGAGGTCGAGCGAGTCCAGCGCGAGCGACTGATGGAGGCGATGGCCCACGTGGTGGCCACAGCCGGCTACGAGGAGACGACCGTCGAGCGCGTGCTGGTCCAGGCCGGCGTGTCGCGACGGACCTTCTACGAGCTCTTCGACGACCGCGAGGACTGCTTCCTCGCCGCCTACGACGAGGCGATGAGCCGCGTGCTGCGGGTCGTGACCGACGCCTACCTCGACGGCGACGTGCCGGAGCGGCGGATCGAGGCCGCGCTCGAGGCCTTCCTGGAATTCCTGGCGTCAGAGCCGGAGTTGGCGAGAATGTGCGTCGTCGAGGTGTTCGCGGCCGGAGCGAAGGCACGCGAGCGGCGCGCGGCGGTGATGGAGCGCCTGGCGCAACTCGTCCAGCACGCGCTGAGCGAGCTGCGCGGCGACGACAAGCTCGACCGACTGTCCGCCCAGGCGCTGGTGGGCGCGGTCCACGAGCTGATCTATCTACCGGTCGACCGGCGCGACTCGGCGGCGCTGCGCGGGATGGCGGGCGAGATCGTGGCGACCCAGGTGGCGCCGCTGGTGGCGGTGGCCCGATGACTCCGATAGAGCGAGTCCAGCATGTTTCTGGCGCGGCCGAGGCCGAGACCGCTCCGCGCTCTCACAAACCCACGGGTACAGATATCCGTAGAACACAGGGACAGCGTGCCCCGCGGCGCTTGGGACAGATCCCCGGTGGCCGCCACGGGCTGGCGCCCGAGGCCGTCGCGGAGTCGCAGCGCGCCCGCCTGCTGGCCGGCATGGCCGAGGCCGTCGCCGAGCACGGCTATGCCGAGACTTCGATCGCCGACGTCATCTCGCGCGCCGGCGTCTCGCGCAAGACCTTCTACCAGCAGTTCGACGGCAAGGACGAGTGCTTCGCCGTCGCCTACGGCCAGGAGATGGACCGCCTGCTCGAGGTCACCCTGAGCGCCTTCGAGTCCGAGGGGCCGCCATGGGCGCGGCGGCTGCGGGCGGCGCTGACGGCGCTGTGCGGCGCGCTGGCGGGCAACCCGGCCGTGGCGCGGCTGTGCTTCATCGAAGGGCTCGCCGCGGGACCGGTGACGGCTGCCCGCCGCCGTGCCGAGCTGGAAGGCTTGCTCCCCCTCTTCGAATCCGCTCCGTCCGACGCCCTCGGCGACTCCCCGTTCGGCGAGTCGCTGCGCATGGGCCGTATCGGCGACCTAGCCGAGATGCTCCGCCACGAGATAGCCGCCGGCGCCGGGGCAGGGCTTCCACGCCTCGTGCCCGAGCTGACCTATCTCCTGGCCGTACCGTTCCTCGGTCCCGAGCGAGCGGCCAGAGAGCTCGACGGCCCGCCGCCCGGGCTGCGGGCGGCGGGCTGATCGAGGAGAGTCCTAGCGGCTCAGCCGCGCTTCGCCTTGGCCGCGGCCCGCTTGGCGCGGAGCTTGGCGGCTTTGGTCTGCTTTCTGGTGCATGGTGTCTTCATGCGGATGTCGAAGTCGTGTCGGCGTCCGTTTTGTGCGTCCATGTCGGTTTCTGCGGTATGGCGGCCGGCGCAGATGTTGATCTTGGCTCTGCGGGTGCGTGTGACGGCGAGGATTCCTGTGTTGCCGCCGTTGATGTTGAGGTTGAACTGGCTGATCGGCGCGTCCGGAACGTTGTCGAACGTGTTGACGAGCTTGCCTGACTTGGTGGTGTCTGACTCGCCTTTGAGGTTGACCGCGATCTCGCCGCGTAGGGCGACGATGATCATTGGCAGGGTGCGGATCTGGTTTCCGGTCGTGGGATCGATCCGGATGTTCTTGACGAAGTACACGTTCCCGACCAGCGGCTCGTTGAGCAGCGGCGTGACCGCGCGTGCTCGTCCGACGATCGACCCCTTCGGACAGTGGTTCTCGAGATCGGGCTTGGTCCCGTCGGCGAACTCACACAACGCCTGAGCGTTGTCCGGGTCCAGCGCAAGCGACTTCGGAAGCCGGACGACCGCTTTCTCGATCCCGGCCTCGCCGACGCCCTGCTGGGTTACCAGCGCTTTGACGCCGGGGTGCTTGCCGGTCGTGACCTGCTTGCGGCCGGTCAACGCGAGGGTGAGCTTCGGTTTGAACGGCAGTGCCGCGCAGCCTGTGGCTTGGAATGGGCTGGCCGCGTTGGCGGTCGCGCCACGCTCGGAATGGAATATGGCGCCGACTTGCTTGGCAGAGCAGTTGGAGGGGTTGAGCATGAACCCTGGACGGTCGACGCTGACGGTGACCGACCGGACGCGGAGCGGGACGCCGTGCCAGATCGTCGGGAACGGGTCACTGGTTGCTGTGACCTGGGCGGTCGACGGGTCGACACACACCGATTGGCGGACGACGATGTCGCCGAGATCTGTCTCAGGCGACGAGCCGTCGAACGGGCCAGCGACCACAGGGACCACTACGGCGAGGCCGTAGGGGCAGCCCTTGTAGCCCTCGGTCAAATAGACAGAGCCCTTCTGCTCCAGCACGAACGGGCTGCCGGACCCGGCGGTCGCGTCAACCGATCCGATCCGCGAACCAGCCGGACAAGCACCAGCGGCAGCCTGGCTGGAGTTGCACAGCGGCAGGTCCTTGACGCTGGCCAGCAGCCCTTGCGGGAGCTTGGCGGTCAGCCCGTCGATCCACTGTTCGCCGTCCTCACGCGAGAACCGGAAGCCGAACGTCCCCGTCCCACGCGCCTGCTGGCTGGAGTTACCGGCCTCGAGATCGGGAGCGAAACCAAACGAACAGTCGCCCGTAATGTCCAACGGCGAGTCCTGGGTTACCGGCGCGTTGCCGCTCCACGGCGACAACATCGCCGAGATCGACCGCTCCCCACACGAGCACACCACGATCACCACCCTTGACCTTCACACTGAGATGGTCGAACGGGAGCCTCGGGTTGTTCTCAAACGTCGCGGTCAACTTCCCCGTCTCGGGGTCGGCGGTCGAGGATCCGGGGAGCTTGATCAACGTCCCGGTCCGATCGTCGCGAGCAACGACGAACAACCTGAGCATCTCACCCGACATCGGATCCGTCGACTTCGGCGTCCCGAGATACATCGTCCCGCCGATCGGGTGATCGACAAGCGGCGACGTGATCTCCACCACCCCGATCTTCGACCCATCCGGACACTGCGGCACAGAATCCGTCCCAACCGCCATCTGCGCGTCAGAACAGCCCTCCAAACCGGTAGCCCCCGACGGGTTGACCGCAAGCCCCTCCGGCAACTCGACCGTCACATCATCCAGATGGCTCGTCGCGATCGCGTTGATGTCAAGCAGATTGGCCTGCGGCAACTCGACATCGAAGTCCAACCCCGACGCCGAATCCCGCCCCGACGAGGTGGCAGCCACATCCACCGTCGGCTCAAACGGCACCAACCCACACCCAGTGATCGCAGGCGCAGCATCAGAAGCCGAGCTAAACACACCCGGCGCCTGCCACACATCCATCTCCATGCTGGTGATCAGATCGACGCCCGAACACTCAGTCGGGTTGGTCAAGAACGCGTCATCGACGGTGCCGGGGTTGACCGCCGGGCAGCTGATCTCCTTGCACCGCTGCTCGTCATAGAGCGGGTTCCCGGGCTGGCCCCAAAGCGTGACCAGCGACGCGAAGGCGTAGTAGTTGGTCGGAAGGTCCGGAGCGAGCGACGTCACACCAAAGTCGTCGGGGCGAACCCGAGCCGTCGTATTGACCCGCGCCAACGAGGCCGGAAACGACAACTGCACCGGCGAACCCACCGGAGGCAACACATTCGTAAACGCTCCCTTGCCGAAGCCACCGTCGTGATTGATCAGCACTGGCCCGACGTTGCCGACGAGCGCGTTCCTGTCACACCACATGTCGTTGCGCGGACAACGCGGCGCGACCAAAGGATTGGCAACAAACCCAGCCGGCAACGCGACGTTGATGTTCCTGACGCCGCCCGCCGGCATGACATTTCCGAGCGATGACATGACCGTGTTGAGGGAGAAGGCGGCGAGAGCGCTGAACGGATGGCCGCCCGCTTGGGTATAGGGATTGCCGTCCTCGTCGAAGGCGCCCGCCCACATCGCCTGCACACCAGGCTGCGCCGGTGTCGAGCTGATCGTGATCGGCTCGACATACGACGCCGGCGACGCCCCGCCACCAGAGATCGACACCTCAGCCTCGACCACGCCCTCCACAACCCCAGGCGCGACCTTCACCGGCAGGTTCAAGGTGTCAGCGGCCAACCCCGACCGCACCGGCGTCGACTTCGTGCACGACACCGTGCTCTGCCCCGCGCCAGTCGGCGTGCAGCTCCAATCAGTCCCACTAGCCATCACATAGGGGGTCCTCGAGGTCGTCAACCCAGGCGGAAGCGACACAGTGACCGTGTACGGACCCGACGTCGCGGCCCCACCGACATTGGTCGCATACACATGGATCGTGCTCGACGGCGTCGGGTTCACCGTCACCCCGGGGAGCTGCCCATAAGCCGAAACTCCACCGATGGTCGATACCGCTGAGGTGGTCATCAGCGGCACCTGTGTGCCCGCCAGCGGGCCACCGTCGAAGGACACTACGTATGGGAAGCGCCCGTCTAGGTTGCCGGGGCCGCCGGTCACGGTCACGCTTCCATCCCCGGCGCTGATCGAGGGCAGAGCGTTCAGCGCCGCCTGCATCGTGGCCGCCGAAGCGGTCACAGACAGGTCAGGCGTAGTCGACCCATTAAAGGTCAAGCGATACGACCCGAAGACCGCGTTTACCGTCACGCTCTGTTGGTCGTTGACATACGGCGGGAGGTTGGTCGGCCCGGTCGAGCTGAGCAGCTTCCAGGCGGGCGATGCGGCTTGTGCCGTGCCGGCGGCCAGGCCGGACAGGCCGAGAATTGCGAGCGTCAGCGCGAGGATGCGCGTGGCGCGTGTGGAAAGGGAGTGGGGGTGGCGGGTCATGATGCGGTCACCGCACCTTTCCGTGGGCGTCTACAGGGGCGGTGGCTCGTCGCGTTGCGCGCTTGTTCTGGGCGCGGCTGAGCTTGAGGGTGCGTGTCTGGCTGCGGTTTGTGTCGCTGAAGCGTGTCGTTAGCGAGACCGTCAGGCGGCCGGATCTGGCGAGTCGTGACAGCGCGACCTCGGGCAGCGTGACCGGTATCCGCAGCTTCGAAGCGCTGCTGGCCTTGCGCGTAGCTGAGATGACCATGATCCGCGAGCCGCCGATCGACGCTGTGCCGCGGACTCTCACGGTGCCGGGGCGGTTGACAGCGACGACCAGCTCGATTCGCCTGCCCGCTGCCAGCGCCTTGCGTTGCGCTCTGGTCAGTGCCTTGACGCTGAACCGGGCGCGGGGCGCTGCGTTGGCGTTGGCGTCTCCGGGCAGGATCGTGCGGAACACCGGCGGGACGACCACCAGCCCGCCACCCTGACAGCCATCCCCCAAGGCGTCGCACGGCTCGGGGTCCGGCTGCGGTGTAGCGAACCCGCCGCCGACGCGCAGGTCATAGACATCCTTTACGCCATCGTCGTCGGCCGAGTCGAGGCCCGCCGCGGTCACGATGAAGGCGTCGTCGCCGCTGGCGGTGGTGCCGAGCAAGCTCGGCGCCTTCTCCATGTGCCCGAAGTCGGTGTCGTTGGGGCCACTGTGCAGCAGCCGCACCGACCCGCTGTCCCACTCATAGATGTTTACCTCGCCGTCTACCGCCCCATCAGCCAGCGCGTCGGGCATCGTGAAGAACGCCCGGCTACCGTCATCGGACAGCATCAACGCACGGTTCTTGTCCAAGGGATTAGATGGGATCGCGACCGGGGTGGTATCCGAGTCACCGACCGACGGCTCGCCATCGCGGCGGCAAGAGAGGCACTCGACCTGCCCCGTCTCGACAGAGAACAGATACGCCTCCTTGACCCCACCGCTGTCATAACCCACCACGTCCGCAGACGACGAGAACAACAACGACGACCCATCCGGCGTCGCCTGCGCACTCCAATTCGCCAAAACACCCGAGGACACCAGATTCCCGCCCTGCCGCGGACCAGCCTGATTCAGGTCGTTGGGCTTGACCGGAGCGACATATGTCAGGCCGTCCGCGTCAGACCGGTACACGCTGTAGGTGCCATCAGCGACGTTCTGGGCATAGCTTGCGCCCTCACCCGGGACCAACTGGCCACGAGCGGCGAAGTAGACCGTCGACAGGTCCTCCGACGTGGCGATCACACCCGCGACCGTCGCGCCGTTGGTGTCGGCGGGATTGGCGTCGGCGGAGATGTCGGTCAACTCGCCTGTCGCTACGTCATACACATACAACGCGCACGGCTGCGGGGGCGACGCCGAGCAGTTGTTCGCGACCGGACCCGTGCTCGACGAAGCCGTCAGCCCGTAGTTGGCCAGGAAAGCGACGCGTGACCCGTCGACTGCCGCGGTCTGAAAGAACGCCCGCCGATTCGACGTCGCGGTCTCAGACGCCGACACCTTCACCGTCGGCTCCCCTTCCTCACGCAGATACAACGCACGATTACCGACATCGTTGCCATCGTTGCTGTCCGCGGTGAAGTACATACGCGACCCGTCCTCAGACACCGCACGCCACGGAGTCCCTCCCTCATTGTCCGACGAGCCGAGGTTGACGTTGCGCAACCCGCTGCCTGCCGTCGGCGCGGTCGAGAAGCCGCCATGAGCGACATCGCCGTCAGGCAGCACACCCACCTCCTTTATCGTCCCGTGATCGCTCAAGTAGATACCGGTGTCGCTCAACCCAGGGAAACGGAACTGTGTCGTGACGACCACCCGCTGACAGTCAGCCGAAGCTCCCGCAATGTCATAGCCACCATGCTCGAGGTCCGGAGCGCCCACCTCCGGGTTCAACGGCGCCGGCGCCATCAACGAATACCCCCCACCGGAGTCGCGACGGAACAAGTTCGCCCCACCGCTCTCGACCACCGACGACGGCGCGTCCTCGGTCAACGGCATCGGGCTCGTCAACACCCCACACTCAAGGTCGGGCGCCAGGTACTGATACCGCCCAGACCATTGGCCATCCTGCCGGGGGATCGTGGGCGCCATAACGGTCTCGCCCGGGGTCATCTGCACCGGCGACCAGCCATCGCTCCCACGCTCAGCCAGATAGCGCAAGTTGCCGCTCGACGTAGAGCCAGGGATGCCATAGGACATCGGATAGAACACCTTGCTTCCATCGGCCGAAGCCTGAAAGAACGTCTCGTTACCCCCGACATAGACATAGCCGGCGAGGCCCGACAGGCCCTTGTCCGCCGGCGAGACAAGCTCCGGCGCCCGGCCACCCGGCCGCGCGTTCGAGACAGGAGTGGTGAACGCCCGGTCGGCGCCGGTGAAGTGCGCGCCGGCCGTCGCTTCCCACCACGC
>CAMLNW010000088.1 GCA_946481495.1 uncultured Actinomycetes bacterium | reverse complement strand
TCGCCGCCGCCTTCCCGTCCGCCTGCGGCAAGACGAACCTCGCGATGCTGATCCCGACGCTCGAGGGCTGGACCGTCGAGACGGTCGGCGACGACATCGCCTGGATGAAGTTCGGCGCCGACGGCCGCCTCTACGCGATCAACCCGGAGGCCGGCTTCTTCGGCGTCGCGCCGGGCACGGGGGAGAAGACGAACCCGAACGCGATGGCGACGATCGAGAGCAACACCGTCTTCACCAACTGCGCCAAGACCGACGACGGCGACATCTGGTGGGAGGGGATGACCGAGGAGCCGCCCGCCCACCTGATCGACTGGCACGGCAACGACTGGACGCCGGACTCGGACACCCCGTCAGCTCATCCGAACGCCCGCTTCGCGGTCCCGGCTTCGCAGGACCCGGCGATCGCCGCGGAGTGGGAGGACCCCGCCGGCGTGCCGATCGACGCGATCCTCTTCGGCGGTCGCCGCTCGACCGTCGTGCCGCTCGTCACCGAGGCGCGCGACTGGGAGCACGGCGTCTTCCTCGGCGCGACGATGTCGTCGGAGACGACCGCGGCCGCCGCGGGCCAGGTCGGCCAGCTGCGCTTCGACCCGTTCGCGATGCTGCCGTTCTGCGGCTACAACATGGCCGACTACATGGCCCACTGGCTGAAGGTCGGCGAGCGCGACGGCGCCGTCCTGCCGAAGGTCTTCTACGTCAACTGGTTCCGCAAGGACGACGACGGCCGCTTCCTCTGGCCGGGCTTCGGCGAGAACAGCCGCGTGCTCGAGTGGGTCTTCCGTCGCACCAACGGCGAGGGCGAGGTCTCCGACACGGCGTTCGGCCTCGTTCCGCCCGCGAGCGACATCGACACCGACGGCCTCGACATCGACACCGCCGCGCTCGAGGAGCTGCTGCACGTTGATGAGGACGCCTTCCGCGCCCAGCTCCCGCAGGTCAAGGAGCACCTCGCCAAGTTCGGCGACCAGCTCCCCGCCGGCATCCGCGCCCAGCTCGCCGATCTCGAGCAGCGCCTCGGCGCCTAGCCAGATTTCGTTTGAGCGTGGCCGGGGCCAGATGCCCCGGCCATCTCGCTCGAAAGACCAGAATCGAACCGGTTTGGCATCCGCGTCTTGCCTTTGCGGTTCCCGCTTCTACGCCCGGTGCCCCTAGTCGAGGTCTTATCCGGGCTCCACGGGCTTTGATCATGTCCGTGTGCCCCACGGTCACGTAGTAGACGCATCCCCTCGTCGCGCAGGTTCTGGGCGGCATTCAGATCACGATCGTGAACGGCGCCGCAGCCAGCGCATTCCCAATGTCGCTTGGATAGCGGGAGCGGCGACGACAAGAGGTGGCAGGCGTTGCAGCGTCTAGTCGACGGAAAGAATCGGTCAACCTTCACGGTCTGCTTGCCTTGCCACAGCGCCTTGTACTGCAATTGGCGAAGCAGCTCGCCTAGAGCAGCATCGCCGAAGCTCCTACCCAGCTTGGTTCTCGCAAGGGCAGCGAGCGACAGGTCTTCCACTACAACTACGTCGTGCTGTCGCACGATCTCGGTTGTGAGCTTGTGGAGGAAGTCTTGGCGTCTAGCGCTTACGTGACGGTGTTGACGAGCGAGCGAATGACGGGCCCGTTCGCGTCGACGACTGCCGGCTTGGGTGCGTGAGTACCGACGCTGGGCACGAACAACCGCGCGCGTCGACCGGCGAGCGAACTGGGGTGCGGGGACGCGTTGTCCGGTATCGCACACCACGACGTCGATAAGTCCTACGTCCACTCCGACGACTGATGTCGGCTCATGTTGCAACTCCGGTAGCTCGAATCTTTCGTTGATAGATACGAACCACAGCCCATCCGGAGTCCGGGACACGGTTGCGCTGCCTAGCTTGGAGCCTGGATCTCGCGAGACGCGTGCCCGGATCCAGCCGATTCGAGGTAGGTAGACCCGGTTTCGCTCGACACGAACGCGTTGCGGAATCCGGAAACTTCCTTTAGTTCCCTTCTTCTTTCGGAAGCGCGGATATCCGGCGCGACATTCGAAGAATGCTTTGAACGCTCGCTCAAGGTCGAGCAGCGCTTGCTGAGGCAATTGCGACGGTAGATCCGAAAGCCATGCCAACTCGCCCTCGCGCTTCAATCTCGTTATCTCCGAACTCAGCAAGCCTCGCGGTGGGCTTGTGTGCTCAGCGGCGTAGTACTCCCTCCACCGAGCGAGCCCCCAGTTGTAGACGTACCGTCGTGCTCCGACGGCCCTTTCAAGCGTCTTGGTCTGCGCCCTCGTGGGTTCCAGCCGGAACCGGTGCGCCCGGATACCCTGGGGAGCCGTAGCCATATACGAACACATGTTCGCGTATGGCTCGGACTGACGGTGGGTCACCAAGCCTGGACTACCGCCGCGTGCCCGATAGGCTTCGACCTTCTGGCGACGTGGCGGAGTGGCTACGCAGCGGCCTGCAAAGCCGTTTACAGGGGTTCGATTCCCCTCGTCGCCTTCGATCTTTGCCGCTGCTCCGTAGCGCTTGTTTACGCGCCGCGATCCCTCATCAGCATCTGATCGGCATTTCGCTCGCGCTCGTGTGCAACCCGGGAAAAGCGCTCCCAGAACGACTCGCCGTGGATTGATCGAGTTTTCTCGGGTAGGAGTGCCTCAGCGGCCACGACCGTGGCTTTCGAAGCCGCGAATAGGTGGAGTGAGCGATTGAGCGCCTGCTGCTGCACTATCGCGGGGTCCCCGTCGGGCGATGCTTGTCGCGCCTGATCGACAGCGTCTTGTATGTCGTACATCGCCTGGGTAAGTAGGTGGCGAAGTACGTAGATCTCGTTTGTGAATTCCTCCCTTGGCGAGGTGCGCTCGGCATCAGACGCGCCACAATCTCAAGGAGATCCCCAGCGTTGTCCACGTAGCCATCGACGATGGCGGCTGATCGTGAGGACGAATCCTGAAGGGTGCGGATCTGCCCGTTGATGCGACTGCGAAGAATGTGCATGTCTGGGATTACCTCCGCGGCGCGGTGACGTCTCTCCGCGAAGGCTGTCCACACCGCCGTAACCGCCGGTATCGCGTTTGCGAGCACCAGAAGCCCGGTGGCGACGACTAGTGCCCATGTAGCGCTCTCCAGCGCGTCGGCAATGAGCGCTCGGCTGGTCCTGGACCCGTGATTCGAAAACGGCGTGCCGGGCATACACGGGGCAGACACCGCCTGATAGGTCGCTGAGTCGGCTGCGGCGGGGTCGCAAGGTGTGTTGAAGGAGAGGAGCAGTGATGTCTGAGCAGCCCCTGGGCGGGGTCGGCGAAGAACGTCCCGCCCCGATCGATTGGCGGACCGCCGAGCGTTCGCCCGAGTTCCAGCGGCTGGTGCGAACGCGCAACCGCTTCGTCTATCCGGCGACTGCGTTCTTCCTCATCTGGTACGTCGGCTTCATCCTGCTCGCCGGCTACGCGCCTGACTTCATGGGGGAGTCGGTCTACGAGGGCTTGACGGTCGGCTACGTGCTGGCGCTGAGCCAGTTCGTGATGACGTGGGGCCTGGCCTGGTGGTATCTGCGCAGGTCGAACCGCGAGTTCGATCCGCTCGCCGAGGAGGCGCGCCGCGTCGCGTTGAAGGCGGCTGACCGGACGGAGGCCCAGCGATGATCGCTCCACTGGCGGCAGACGTCAACGAGCTTGCGCTGTCGATCTTCGCGGTCGTCGTCGGGATCACCCTCGTCATCACCTACCTGGCGTCGAAGCGGATGACGTCGGCGACCGACTTCTGGGCCGCCGGTCGCGGCATCACCGGCGCCCAGAACGGGTTCGCGATCGCAGGCGACTACATGTCGGCCGCGTCGTTCCTCGGCATCGCCGGCCTGATCTTCCTGTTCGGCTTCGACGGCTTCCTCTACTCGGTCGGCTTCCTCGTTGCCTTCCTGACCGTGCTGTTCCTGCTCTCGGAGCGGATGCGTAACACCGGCAAGTACACGATGGCCGACGTCCTCTCCTACCGGCTCAACCAGCGGCCGGCGCGCGCCGCGGCGGCGCTCGGCACGCTCGCGGTCGCCGGCTTCTACCTGATCGCGCAAATGGTCGGTGCGGGCGTGCTGATCGAGGCGCTGGTCGGGATCAACTTCTCGGTCTCGGTGATCGTGACCGGCGTCTTCATGCTCACCTACGTGATCTTCGGCGGGATGCTGGCGACGACGTGGGTCCAGATCATCAAGGCGATTCTGCTGATGGCCGCGACGATCGTCCTGTCGTTGTTCGTGCTCGAGCGTGTCGGCTTCAACCCGATCGAGCTGTTCAATCAGGCCAAGGACGCCTCGCCCGAGGGCGACGCCTATCTGAAGCCGGGTCTCTTCCTCGACTCGCCGCTCGACACGCTGTCGCTTGGCCTCGCGCTGGTGCTCGGCACCGCGGGCCTGCCGCACATCCTGATGCGCTTCTTCACGGTCCCCGACGCCAAGGCGGCCCGCTCGTCGGTCGTCTGGGCCGTTGGGCTGATCGGCGCCTTCTACGTGATGACCACATGCCTCGGCTTCGGGGCCCGCGCCTTCCTCGGCACCGGCGGCGAGGAGGCCGCCGGTACCGGGGGAAACCTCGCCGCGCCGCTGCTCGCCGAGGAGCTCGGCGGCGGCGCCGGCACCTTTGGCGGCGACCTCTTCTTGGCGATCATCGCGGCCGTCGCGTTCGCGACGATCCTCGCGGTCGTGGCCGGGCTCGTGCTCAGCGCGTCGGGCGCCGTCGCGCACGACGTCTGGTCGAGCATCGTCCGCAAGGGCAAGGACTCCGAGCACGAGGAGGTCTACGTCGCGCGGATCGCCGCCGGCGTGATCGGCGCCGCGACGATCGCGATCGCCGTCATCGGCGGCGAGGGCCTGAACGTCTCGTTCATGGTCGGCCTTGCCTTCGCTGTAGCGGCGAGCGCGAACTTCCCCGCGCTGCTGTTGTCGCTGACTTGGCGGCGGTTCAACACGACCGGCGCCGTGACCGGCGTCCTGGTCGGCACGATCAGCTCGATATTCCTCGTGATCGTCAGTCCGGGCGTCTGGCCGGGGCCGGATGGCGAGGGCTCGCCGATCGGCTGGGAGCTCGCCAACCCGGGCATCGTCTCGATCCCGCTCGGCTTCGTCGGCTGCTGGCTTGGCACGATGCTGGGCAGGGAGGAGACGCGTGCCGAGCACGACTTCGACGAGCTCTACGTGCGCTCTGAGACCGGGCTTGGCGCCGAGGTCGCGACCGGGCGCGGGCTGACGGACCGGCCCGTCGATCGCGAGCCGACAGCGCCGCCGCCGGCGCAGCCGGT
Organism: uncultured Actinomycetes bacterium; assembly: GCA_946481495.1. Next base: position 4,665 of record CAMLNW010000088.1, on the reverse strand, counting down.
CGGGACGCGGTAGAACACGTCGACCAAGCGAGGGGAGAGTGATGGAGACCAGCGCCGCGTCCAACGTCGACCAGCGAATCGCCGAGCTGCTCGACCAGGAGACCTTCGATCCGCCGGCCGAGTTCGCCGAGCGGGCGCTGCTGAGCGATCCCGACGTCTACGCGGAGGCGGAGCGCGACCCGCAGGGCTGGTGGGCGAAGCAGGCCGAGGACCTGCACTGGTTCGAGCGCTGGGACACGGTGCTGAACGACTCCGAGGCGCCGTTCTACAAGTGGTTCGAGGGCGGCAAGCTGAACGTCTCCTACAACTGCCTCGACCGCCACGTCGAGGCCGGCAACGGCGACCGCGTCGCTTTCCACTGGCGTGGGGAGGAGGGCGAGGAGCGCGACCTCACCTATGCCGATCTGCTGCGCGACACCCAGCGGCTCGCCAATGCGCTCAAGGACCACGGCGTCAGGCCCGGCGACATCGTCGGGATCTACCTGCCGATGATCCCCGAGGTCGTCGTCGCGATGCTCGCCTGCGCCCGCATCGGTGCGCCGCACAACGTCGTCTTCGGCGGCTTCTCGCCCGAGTCGGTCAAGGAGCGGATGGAGTTCTCGGAGGCGAAGGCGCTGATCACCGCCGACGGCGCGCGCCGCAAGGGCAAGACCGCCCCCGTAAAGCCCGGGGTCGACGCCTTCCTCGACGACCTGCCGGCGATCGAGACCGTGGTGGTCGTCAAGAACACCGGCGACGAGGTCGAGATGCGCGACGGTCGCGACGTCTGGTTCCACGAGGCGCTCGACCAGGCCGATCCCGACTGCCCGGCCGAGCCGCTCGACGCCGAGCACCCGCTGTTCGCCCTCTACACCTCGGGCTCGACCGCCAAGCCGAAGGGAATCCTGCACACGACCGGCGGCTACCTAACCGGCGTCGCGTGGACCCACAAGCACCTGTTCGACCTCAAGCCCGAGCAGGACGTCTTCTGGTGCTCGGCCGACGTCGGCTGGGTCACCGGCCACTCCTACATCGTCTACGGGCCGCTGGCCAACGGCGCCACCTCGGTGATGTACGAGGGCGCGCCCGACTATCCCGACAAAGACATCTGGTGGGAGCTCTGCGCGCGTTACGGCGTGACGCTCTTCTACACCGCGCCGACGGCGATCAGGGCTTGCATGAAGTGGGGGACCGACTACCCGGCGCGCCACGACCTTTCAAAGCTGCGCCTGCTCGGCAGCGTCGGCGAGCCGATCAACCCGAAGGCGTGGGTCTGGTACCACGTCGAGATCGGCGGCGAGCGCTGTCCGATCATCGACACCTGGTGGCAGACCGAGACCGGCCACACGCTGATCAGCCCGCTGCCCGGCATCACGGCCGCCAAGCCTGGCTCGGCGACGCGGCCGCTGCCCGGTGTCGACGCGGCGGTCGTCGACCAGGACGGCAACGAGGTCGACGACGCCCAGGGCCTGCTGATCCTGCGCCGGCCGTGGCCAGGGATGCTGCGCACGCTCTACAAGGATCCCGAGCGCTTCAAGGAGACCTACTTCTCGAAGTTCGGCCCGACGACGTACTTCGTCGGCGACGCGGCGCGCAAGGACCCCGACGGCTACATCTGGGTGATCGGGCGCGTTGACGACGTGATCAACGTCTCCGGCCACCGTCTCTCGACGGCCGAGGTCGAGTCGGCGCTCGTCTCGCATCCGCGCGTCGCCGAGTCGGCGGTGATCGGCCAGGCCGACGACGACACCGGTCAGTCGATCTGCGCCTTCGTCACGCTCGAGGGCGACCAGGACGGCGACGACGACCTGATCGCCGAGCTGCGCGAGCACGTTGCCCAGCGGAGCGGCAAGCTCGCCCGCCCGAAGCGCATCGTCTGGGCCGACGACCTGCCGAAGACCCGCTCCGGCAAGATCATGCGCCGCCTGCTGCGCGACATCGCCAACGGCAAGGAGCTCGGTGACGTCACCACTCTCCGCGACCCGGACGTCATGAAGCAGCTCGAGGACCGCGTCGCCGCCCGCCGCGACGACGCCGACGCGTAGCACCCTAGGCTTGCCTGCATGGAGCGCGATGAGCTGAGAGCGGTGCAGACCCCGTTGAAGCAGCGCTACGAGGCCGAGCCCGAAGCGGCACTCGTCACCCTCACCGCCGAGGGGTCGCTCGGCGAGGGGATCTCTTGCTCGGTGAGCACCGGCCGCGCGATCGCCGAGGCCGGCCTGCATCCCGCCAGCGGCGGCGACGGCTCGCTGCTCTGCTCCGGTGACATGCTGCTCGAGGCGCTCGCCGCCTGCGCCGGCGTCACGTTGCGTGCGGTCGCGACCTCACTCGGGATCGCCGTGCGATCGGGCACTGTCCGCGCCGAGGGAGACCTCGACTTCCGCGGCACGCTCGGCGTCGACCGCGACGCGCCGGTCGGCTTCGCCGCCATCCGCCTCACCATCGACATCGATTCCGACGCCGACGACGAGCAACTCGCGACGCTGAACAAGCTCACCGAGCGCTACTGCGTCGTCTACCAGACGCTTACAGGCAGCTCGACGCTTTCGACGCAGGTAGTCGCTCGCCCCGCCGACGCGTGATCCAACAACGCGTGATCTCGTTTCAGGGTCGTGGCTGGCAAGGAAGAGGCGGCCGACGCGTACTCCGTACGCAAGGTTGCCGATGACGCCGCCAGGCGCGTCCCTGGGACGAGAGGTGGGCCGTGCTGGGCTCGAACCAGCGACCTCCGCCTTGTCGAGGCGGCGCTCTCCCAACTGAGCTAACGGCCCGTCGCGGCCGGGGAGGATAGCGGGAGCAAGGAACCGGCGAGGAGCTGAGGCGGAAGGAGAGGTCGCCTCATGTGCTCCTCGCCGGGGAATGCCCTGGGAGGGCAGGGGTCTCACTGGGTCACATTGTTGGCCGTCCGTGACGATTCGGCCTGGACCCGATGGGGTGTGTCAGACATCAACCTACGCCGGCTCTGGCGGCTCGTCATCGGGGGAAGTCACGCGTTAGCGATCGGTGGTTTCTACCGACGTTCGCGAGCACTCTCGAAGGCCGTGACGTCGCCGTCGTTTACAACTGCTAGCTTGGCCGCGCCGGCCATGCGACTCTCCAGCGTCATCGCCCCCCGTGACCGCGAGTTCTTCGACCTGTTCGAGGAGGCTGGCGGCAACATCGTCCGCGCTGCGGATCTGCTCGACCGCATGCTGCGCGCGTTTCCCGACCGCGGCGACGATCTGGCGCGCGACATCCTGATCTGCGAGCAGGATGGCGACCGGATCACCCACGACATCATCCGGCGCCTGAACGAGACGTTCGTCACGCCGATCGACCGCGAGGACATCTACGAGCTGGCCTCCGGTCTCGACGACATCGTCGACCTCACCGAGGAGGTCGCGGACTACCTGATCCTCTACAAGATCGAGGCGCCGATGGAGCAGGCCCAGCGGCTCGCCCACGTGCTGCTGCAGTGCGCGCGCCAGATCGCCGAGGCGATGCCCCGGCTGCGCGGTTTCAAGGATCTTTCGCACTACACCGTCGAGATCAACCGGCTCGAGAACGACGGCGACCGGATCGTCCGCGAGGCGATCGCGTCGCTGTTCGACAACGGGATCGACCCGATGGTCGTGATCCGCTGGAAGGACATCTACGAGCGGCTCGAGCAGGCGATCGACGCGACCGAGAAGGTCGCGAACATCCTCGAGGGCATCGTCATCAAGAACTCGTGACGCTTCTGTAGCGCTCGCCGCATGGATAGCGACATCATCCTGGTCATCGTCGTCGTGACGGCGCTGGCGTTCGACTTCACCAACGGCTTCCACGACACCGCGAACGTCGTCGCGACGACGATTTCGACGCGTGCGATGCCACCGAAGGTCGCCGTCGGCTATGCGGCGATCCTCAACTTCTTCGGCGCCTTCCTGTCGCTCGAGGTCGCGGCGACGATCGCCAGCGGGATCGTCGAGGCGGACCTAATCACGCCGCTGATCGTCTTCGGCGGGCTGATCGGGGCGATCGCCTGGAACCTCGTCACCTGGTACTTCGGCCTGCCGTCGAGCTCTTCGCACGCGCTGATCGGCGGTGTCGTCGGCGCCGCGTTCGTCGCCGCCGGGCCGGACGCGATCATCGGCGAGGGGATCCTCGGCAAGGTCGTCGTCCCGGCGATCGTCGCGCCGATCCTGGCATTCGGCGTAGCCGGGCTGGGCATCCTGCTGATCTACCGGATCGTCGGCCGGCTGCATCCCGGGCCGGTCACGCGCGGGTTCAGGTTCGGCCAGATCGTGTCGGGCGGCCTGCTCGCGCTGGCCCACGGCACCAACGACGCCCAGAAGACGATGGGGGTAATCACGCTTGCGCTGATCGCCAGCGGCGAGCTGGGTGCCGGCGCCGAGCCGCCGTTCTGGGTCGTCGCGTCGGCCGCGTCGGCGATCGCCTTCGGCACCTACTTCGGCGGCTGGCGGATCATCAAGACGATGGGCAGCCGGATCATCAAGATGGACGCCGCCCAGGGCTTCGCCGCCCAGGGCAGCGGCGCGGCGGTGATCCTCGCGGCGACCCACGTCGGATTCCCGCTCTCGACGACGCACACGATCTCCGGTGCGGTGATGGGCGCGGGCGCCGCAAAGCGCTTCTCGGCCGTCCGCTGGGGCGTCGCCGGCAACATCGTGATCGCTTGGATCCTCACGCTGCCGGCCGCGGCCG